>CAZJXE010000150.1:0-2822 GCA_964549835.1 uncultured Weeksellaceae bacterium | reverse complement strand
CCACCAACATTACATACATATGCTTTATTTCCTTTCAACAGCATTTTTTCTGGACCTTGTCCTGTATTGATAGTTGAAATAGTAGAATTTGTATTTAAATCTATTACATGTAGTCCACCAATTCCCCAATCAGAGACATATGCTTTTTCCTGAGAAACCTGTAAAATATACCTTGGTGAAGTCAGTCCGTTTATAGTAGCAATATAAGTCATTGAATCGATATTAGCCACTTCGATTTTTGAAGAATTATTTACAACTATGTATGCATTGTCATTAATAATTTGCATGTATTGAACAACATCCCCAAGAGAAAAAGAGTTTGTTTGTTCAAAAACATTATTGCTTACAAGACCGCTTTCATCAATAAATGATACAGATCCATTTCCGGTACCGAAATTACCTTCATTTGTTACAAAATATCCATTATCATATAATCCAATTGGAATATTTGGATTAATAGAATCATTTTGACAAGACATCAGAAGTCCCGCACTAAGAATTATTATTAAGAAATTATTTTTATTCATTTTTATTTGATTTTAGTTAATTGTATAGTTAATTGTTAAAAAGAACTCCCTTCCAGCAGTTGGGTAGTTTTGATAAGTTTGATAGTCTAAATCCATTAGGTTTTTAATTGCTAATTCAGTTTCTAATGGAAGTTTTTTAGGATTATAAATCAATCCAAAGCTTGTTATAATAAAGTCATCCAGTTTATTGTTTATTGACCCGTAGGAAGTAATTACCTCTCCAGTATATGATGAATTTAGATAATATTTAATTTCATTTTTTGAATAGGAAATTGTAAGATTTCCCTTATGAATTGGCACATATCTTAGCTGCTGACCGATACTTAAATCATTTGGGTTTAAAGCATCTTGAGTCGTTGTATTTGTAAGTGAATAGTTTAATTTAACATCAGAGTTTTTATAATTAAATTTAAATTTTGACTCTAATCCTCTACTCCAAACAGATTTTATGTTTTCTGGTGACCATATGCTATTGTTTTCAGTCCAAGCAATCCAATCTTTTACTTTAATAGAATAAAAAGATATTTTAAATTTATAATTATTATTCTCATAATTATATCCCAATTCATAGTTGTCTGAATTTTCACTGCTTAAATTTTCATTTCCTATTGATGATGAACTTAACCAAAACCTGTCATTAAATGTAGGAGCTCTGAAGTTCTTGGAATATCTTGCTTTAATTTTATTAAAGTTGTTGAAATTAATCTCCATTGATAAAGAAGGTAGTATTGGAACCTCGTAGTTGCTTTCCCATTCTTTTCTTAGTGTTGAGTTTAACTTTATATAATTGTATGAAAATTCAGCTGATCCATAAATTGAAAATTGATTTTCTTCAATGATATTGTTTATGTAGTTATTGTTATTTATTTGATTAAAGTTAAAATTTGACCCTAGATTGTATATTTCTTTTCCTCTAAATAATCTAATATTTAGATCAGATAGATAGCTTTCGGCTATATATCTACTGTCTATATTTTTTGATAATTCTGTATATCTAAAGTTTTCTTTTAAATATCCTTGCTTAAACCTAATTTTGAAATAATTAAAATCATTTAATGATGTAAAAAGAAAACGATTATTTTTATCATACTGTTTTGCATCTGTTACTGAAGTTGAGAGGTTTTGAGGCACCTCTCTATCTGTAAAATTGTACCAGTAATTTGCTTGTAAGCGGTGATTGTTATTTATTTTATACTGAAAATTT
Organism: uncultured Weeksellaceae bacterium; assembly: GCA_964549835.1. Taxonomy (GTDB): domain Bacteria; phylum Bacteroidota; class Bacteroidia; order Flavobacteriales; family BACL11. The sequence continues at coordinate 1,091 of CAZJXE010000150.1, read as the reverse complement.
AAGGTGCTTTCGTTTACATTTTTATTTCCATAATTGTTTGTTTGGTATGGACTTCCAGCTACTGATGTGTTTTTATATTTAAATTGATTTTTATCTCTAATTATTGAGGCATTTCCAAAAATAGATATGTTATTAAACTTTTGATGAAATTTTATTGAATTTGCCTTGAAACCAAAAGTTCCAATTTTTCTAGAGTAAGTTAATTCATTTTCATTCTTAAAATTATTTAACGCATTTAAATGAATACTTCCTCCAATTGATCCGCTTCCAAAAGCGGAGCTATAGCCGCTTGAAACACTAACTATTTGATGATTATCGAGCATATTAATAGAAGAGAAGTCAACAACACCATTTGCAATAGAATTTATTGAAATTCCATTCCATAAAATGTTTGTATGTGAACTTGATGTTCCTCTAAAAGCAGGTGTTGCAAGTGCTCCATATTCTTTTATGTAAATATTTGAATAGTTTGTTAGATGATCTGATAGAGTTGATGATGACGAAAGTCCTATAAGTAAAGGGTCAAAAACCTCATAATTGATACCTAAACTAAATTCTTTGATTTTTGATTCTTCCAATAAAACTTCAGGTAAAAAAATAGTATCATTTGTAATTTGAGAATACAAATCACAAGCAAAAACTAACATCAATATGTATAGAAATATATATTTCATAATACCTTTCGTTTTTTTCCAGAAACGATTTGGTTTAAATATATGCTAGCAGGTCTTCTGACTTAGTCCTTTAGATTGGCCTTCCCGTTAAATACAGTGGCACACTGGAATCTAAAACTATTGGACTTTACAGCTTCTGGTAAAGTTGAGGATTTACACCTCATTCCCTTTAACATCTTTCGATGAGCTTAGCATTAGCTAAATTAATCTTTTTGTTTAAACTTATTTTAACTTTTATCACTTCTTTTTAAAATTACTTTTTTAATATCTTTAGAGAAATTTATTTTTCTGCTTAAGATTAATTTAAATGTATTTTTTTAAAAATTTCTTACAAAAGATTTTGCTATTAATTGCAATCTATTTTTTAAGTAGATTCTGTTTTTTGATTAATAACTATTCTTCATTTAATTTCTTTGA
>CAZJXE010000149.1:0-2846 GCA_964549835.1 uncultured Weeksellaceae bacterium | reverse complement strand
TTTTAGCATATAAAAATTGCACATTATTTAAGCCTAACTTAAATGAAATAAAAGACGGTTTAAAAACAAAAATTGATACGAATAATATTGATGAGATTTCACAAAAAACCTCTGATTTAAGAGATATGATATCTGCAAAAGCCATTTTACTAACTCTTTCAGACAAAGGAATTTTTTTAAAAACAAAAAATAATTACTCCCTAACAAAGTCAACTACTTCAAATGTAATAGATGTTTCCGGAGCTGGAGATACTGTAGTTTCTGTTGCAGCTATATGTATGGCATGTAATATCAAATTTGAAGAACTTGCTTTACTATCAAATATTGCTGGTGGAATAGTATGTGAAAAAGTTGGAGTTGTTCCAATTACTAATAATGAATTATTAGAAAGAGCAAAAGAAATTCTTGATGTCTAAGAATGTAAAACCCTATAATAATCTTCAAAGTAAAAAAGATCAAGTCAAACAAATGTTTGACAACATATCCTATAAATACGATTTTTTAAATCAATTTTTAACTTTAGGGATAGATAATCTTTGGAGAAAGGAGGTAGTTAAAAAGATTAATAATAATCCATCTGAAATTTTAGACATAGCTACCGGAACAGCTGATATAGCAATTTTAGCAGCAAAACACTTAAATGCTCAAATAACTGGCTTAGATATTTCAAATGAAATGCTAAAAATCGGACAAAAAAAAATAAATAATCAAAATCTAGAAAATAGAATAAAATTGGTTTCTGGTGATGCCGAAAATTTAGTTTTTGAAAATGAAAGCTTTGATGCTATAACGATTGGATTTGGAGTAAGAAATTTTGAAAATCTAAATAAAGGATTAAATGAAAGCTTCAGAGTTTTAAAAAAAAATGGATACTTAGTTATTTTAGAACCTTCCTACCCAACGAAATTCCCTATAAAACAATTTTTTAGCTTATATTTTAATTACATTACTCCTTTTATAGGAAACTTAATATCCAAAGACTTTAAGGCATATAGATATCTAGCAAAATCAGTAAAAGAATTTCCATCAAATCAGATGTTTTTAAATAAATTAAAAGAAATTGGATTCTCAAAATGTAATTTTCATTCATTATCATTTGGAGTTGCATCTTTATATGTTGCAATAAAATAAAACTTACAACGTTTCAAAAAAGTGAAAAATTCAAGTAAATTCATATTAATATTCTTTTTGATTTCTGTTAGTTTTTCTTCTTTCAGTCAAAGGCATAAAAAGCCTCAAAACCTGCCTAGATATGATTTTAAAAAAATCCATTTTGGATTTACATTAGGAATTAACTCTTTAAATTTCAACATTAATAAGAATAACGATTTTCTAACAAATGACACATTATTAACTTTGCTTGGAGAAGATCAAAAAGGATTTAATCTTGGAATCGTATCAAATTTAAGATTAGGAAGATATACTGACCTAAGATTTATACCAACTTTAGTTTTTGGAGAGAGAATACTAAATTTTAGATTTAATGACCAAAGTAATCTCACTTTAAAAGACAAAAGAATAGAGTCAACATTAATCGACTTCCCAATTTCATTAAAATATAAATCTGCTAGATATAATAACTTTAGAACATATGTTATCTGTGGAGTTAAATATAGTTTAGATATTGCATCTCAGTCAGAAATTGATGATGAAGGTCAAGAAATAGTTAAGTTAAATAATCACGATCTTATGATTGAAGGTGGTTTTGGTATAGATTTTTACCTACAATATTTTAAATTTTCTCCTCAAATTAAACTTTCTCATGGAATTATTAATATACTTTCAAAAGACAATACTGTTTATACTGAAACTATTAATAATCTAAAAACATCCTCTTGGATGTTATCATTTACATTTGAATAAAAATTAATCAACAAATTTCATGAAGCATAATTGCTGTAGCAGATGCAACATTTAAAGAATTAATATTTTTAGATATTCCTTTAATTGTAACTTTTTTATGAATTTGATTAACTAATGAATTAGAAATACCATTTGATTCATTACCAACTACAAGTATAGAATTAGTTTTAATATCTAAGTTCTTAATATCATCACCATCTAAAAAAGAACCATATATTGTATGACTATTTGAACAATCTTTTAAAAAAGAAGACAAATCTTCATAAAAAACATTAACATTAAAAACTGATCCCATAGTAGATTGAATAACCTTTGAGTTATACATATCAACTGTATTTTTTGAACAAACAATATTCTTAACATTAAACCAATGACATGATCTAATTATAGTTCCAAGGTTACCGGGGTCATTTATTGAATCTAATACTAATGTTAAGCCAGTTAAATTATCATGATTTAAATCTAAATCTCTTTTCTTTACTACTGCCAAAACATTGTTGGGAGATTTTAAATTACTAATTCTAGACAATTCCTTTGAACTAATTTTAACTAATAAATCATCATTAATTTTTGAAAAATTATCGTCATACCAATCCTTAGTAGCATAAATATTCTCAATAGTAAAATCAGATGATAATAATTCATTAATCATCTTATCACCTTCTACAATAAACAATGAATTCAAATCTCTACTTTTCTTTAAATAAAGAGATTTTATAAATTTGATTTCACTGTTTGTTAACATATAAAATATTTTGAATCAATTATAGGAAAATTTTGGACAAAAAAGCTATTCATTTATAACAATATTCTAAATTTGTCACAATCAATAAAAGAAAACAAATGTCAAAATTTTCTCATGGAGTTTTAACTAATCATCAAGTTCAAGAAGTTTTTAATGATGCTAAAAAAAATCTTTACGCATTACCAGCAGTTAATGTAACAAATACAAGTACTGTTAATTCTGTTTTAGAAGCTGCAGC
>CAZJXE010000148.1:0-2868 GCA_964549835.1 uncultured Weeksellaceae bacterium | reverse complement strand
GGCGACAGACCACACGCACTCGGTCAGAGGGTCTACTAACCCTCTTCGTACGTGGACACCAGTGGTGGGGGCGGTTGCCCCCCTTATATAAAATCGCAAGGTACCATTAAGCTATAAACGACCCAATCCGACCTCTCTATGGAAAAACGGTATTGATTTACACAGGGGGTACAGATTTTTTTCCGTGTGTAAAAATGCCGACACAGGATTTGCTTAAAGTACGTAGGTACTATATACTGAAAAAGAAATGAAAAACATAATCTTCATGAAGAAGTACACTGATTCTAAAGTGCCCATCGAAATTGATCCGAGTGCCAATCAATACAAGATAACAATTCCAGAATGGGTAGTCAATGAGTTTGACTGGTATGAAGATACAGAGTTAATATGGGTAGTAGATGACCAAGGAATTCACATACAAGAGGTAGTAGAATAATGAAGACTTACCACATTTATTTTAACGGTCAGTGTTTATTCAAGAATTTAAATGAAAGTGAGTTTGATATAATTTGGAGTAAGATATATTCTTCATACTATGGAGAGCAGATAACATTTGAAATGATTACGGATACCCCTAAAGATTACGTATCAACACTGGAAGAAAGTTCTTATTGACATCTTATAGATAATCGTGTATGATATAAGTGTAATTACAATACATTATGGCGAAAGGATTTACAGTCAAAGCAAAGTCCCCTGTAGCAAAAAAAGCACCTGAGTGGGACTATAATTTAGCAAGACAGTTGATAAGAGGAAAGACAATTGTTTTTTGTTTACCAGGTCGAGGAGTTTCATATAATTTTCTCAAGTCGTTTGTTTCATTATCATTCGATTTAGTACAGTCAGGAGCAGCAATACAGATATCACAGGATTATTCATCAATGGTAAACTTTGCCAGATGCAAATGTCTTGGTGCAAATGTATTAAGAGGACCAAATCAGTTACCTTGGGATGGTAAACTCAATTATGATTATCAGCTCTGGATTGACTCAGATATTGTATTCAATACTGAGAAGTTCTATCAGTTAGTTCTGAATGCAATTCCCGCAGAAGCTATTTCAAAGGAAGAAGTGAAGCAGACCGTGAAGAATGAAAAGGGAGAGGATGTAGAGCAGACAGGGTTTAAACTCAACGTTGATCCAGAAAAGGAAAGAGAAATCGTTGCAGGTTGGTACTGTACTGAGGATGGGAAAACTACTTCCGTTGCTCACTGGTTAGATGAAGATGATTTCAGAGGAAATGGTGGAGTGATGAACCACGAAACAATAGATAGTATTACAAAGAGAAAAAAATCTTTCACTGTAGACTATACAGGTTTCGGTTGGTTACTGATTAAGAAAGGTGTATTTGAGAGTGAAGGACTACCTTATCCTTGGTTTGCTCCAAAGATGCAGGTATTTGAATCAGGAGAGGTTCAAGATATGTGCGGTGAGGATGTCTCATTCTGTCTTGATGCAAAGGAAGCAGGTTTTGAAATCTGGTGCGACCCACGTATTCGTGTTGGTCATGAAAAGACAAGGATAATTTAATGTGGGGTATATTATACATTGTAATATTAGTTTCAATATTCACATACTTAGGATATTCAAATGGCAAGGTATAACATTCTACGAAAAGGAAAAGTAATCTTCTGGAACGTCTCGGAGACTGAACTCTTTGATCGTCTCGAAGATTATGCAGTAGAGCAATATGTAACTGGTGTGAAGATACAAGATCAATTTACTTATGAACCAATTAAGGAGGAACATTAAATGGCAAGAAAAGCAGGACTATTAGGATCGAGTTATGATACGGAAACGAAACCGAAGAAGTCTCGTCAAGGAAGAGGGAAGCATTCTAAATATTCAGCGACCTCTCGTAACTCGGCTCGTAAGAGATACCGTGGACAAGGATAATGAAACTAAAAAGAATCGATGAGTATGGAAAACGTGGACAACTACCTGTCGATATGTCAGATGAGTTTTATAATAATGGAAATGAGCACTGCCGATATCTAATTACGGACTATCGGGCGAGTCGTCTTAAGAAAGAATAATGTATTGTCGAATTCGATTGAAGGATACTAACTATCAAGAATATGAGAACTATCGTATACTTGGTAGTTCTTCTTTTGAGAACTGTCTTGAAATCTATCGCCAATATGTAACTTATAAAAAGTTTGATGATGTTGTACCAATCTTTCGTGAGGAGTTTGAATTACCTCATTCGGATATCATTGGTTACTATGATGGTAATGAATTAGCAGCATTTACTCTTGCTTATAAGTTTAAGAGTGTAAACAGTGTATGGGCAGATCAGTTTGCTTGGGACTATAAGAACAAGAAACTGAGTCTCGGTCACGTTGCAAACAAAAGTGAGTGTGCATTATATAAAAGATTAGGGTATGATTACTACTATTTGGGAGAAGAGGCAGATTATAAAGCGAAACTTGATGGATATGAAATTTCTAACTTCTTTGAGACATGTCAAAACTAATTGCAAACCTACCTACGAAGAAGGTATGGGTGAGAAAAGAATACTTAACTGACTTTCAATCGGGTCATGGTGAATTTATAGAGGGTATATGGGTATGTGCCAAGTCAATACAAGGTCGTGCATTCTATTTTGAGACTTATTTACCCGAATATGGGGCGATGTATGATAAATTACCGATATCCGCTTTTCTCTCGTCACCAAAAACCCCAGATCCAGACATGGATTTAGTGAATTTACAGTTTTGGAACTGTATGGACTATGATTTTACTGTAATTGTCAAACAATTTGTCGCTCCGATGGAGTGGGAATGTCGTACAAGACACTTTGGAAACCAAAAAGGGCAATATATTTGTACTTTGGACAACTATCATGGTGATTTTGATCAGATTGATG
>CAZJXE010000147.1:0-2913 GCA_964549835.1 uncultured Weeksellaceae bacterium | reverse complement strand
CACCATTTTTTCATTTCTCCTCTTAAGTATTCTCTAAAATATGGTGCTAGACCTTCATTGTGGCTAGCTTTTTTAAAATCTAAAGCTATAGGAATATTTACAAGCGAATCATATAATGTATCAGAGATATAATCATATTTTTTCATTTGAGACAAAACTATGTCTCTTCTTTTTTGTGTTAATTCGAGACGCCTGTTAGGATTATATAGGGCTGGATTTTTCAACATCCCAACAAGCATGGCAGATTCTTGAATATTTAGTTTAACCGGCTCTTTGTTAAAATACACTCTTGAGGCCGATTCAATTCCTACAGCGTTATTAACCCAGTCAAATCTATTAAGATACATAAGTAAAATCTCGTCTTTAGTGTACCTTCTTTCTAGCTTAGCAGATATTACCCATTCCTTTAATTTTTGTTTGACCCTATCTAGCCCTGAGGCGGGCTGTTTGGTAAAAAGCATTTTTGAAAGCTGCTGGGTAATTGTACTGGCCCCGCCAGACTGTCCTTTGCCTGAAATGACTCCAAAAACAGCTCTAAATAGCGCCCTAACATCTATACCTGAATGCTCTCTAAATCTAATGTCTTCGGTAGCAAGAAGTGCATTAACAAAATTTTGTGGAATATCTTCTTTTCTAGCTGAGGTTCGGTTTTCAAAAAAATACTTTCCTAAAACAACACTGTCTGCTGAAATGATTTCTGTTGCTAAGTTATTTCTTGGATTTTCTAATTGATCAAATGTTGGAAGCGGCCCAAAAAACTCAATTGAGGCAAGAGAAACAATAGAAAAAACTAAAATAAAGGGGCTTAAAACTAAAGCCCAAATAAATATTATTTTATTTTTATTATTCATTTCTTTTCATAGCCAGGCCTATAGCAAAAAGACCGTCCAATTCAATTATTTTTTCTAAATCATTATATCGCATTGCCTGTTCAAAGCTATAGTTAGCTTCATCAAAATTTTCAAAGGTGGCTTCTTTTGAAATTAAAACATCAATCTCTTTTATATCTCCAAATCCTTTTCCGTTCCATTTACCGTTTTTTTGTGAAAGAAAAATCTCAATCGTATCTTTTTCGTTATTAATGTTTGAAAACAAAAATAAATTCTGAAACCTGTAATCAACGGAATGCCTTATTTTTAAATATATGTCATATGAAGCAGTTGTGTCAATATTATCAAAATTAAAGCTAACAATTGAATCGGAATTCCATTTTTTGTCTTCAAAAACATAGTACTTATACTGTGTTTTATTGTTTTGACAGGCAATAAAAAAAACAAATAGATAAAAGAATATTCGTTTCATTGTTGATTTATTATTTAAGCAAAGTTAACTTTTACTTTTAAAAGTTTAATAAGCTCAATTCCAAGATTAAAAAATATAATTTTTGAGTTTGCGTTTCTGTTTATGTTTTTTATTGCCTCTTCAAAAAGATTAATAATTAAAATACTATTTTCTTGATGAATAAACTTTGCAAAGTTCTTTAAAAAGTTATGCTCAAAAGCAGAAATAGAATTTAGCTTTTTATCAGAATAGTTAAAAATTATACACTCTCGAAAAAGACCTAATGAGTATGCTATAAACTCTATCTGCTGCTGACGAGTTTTTGCTGAAATCAAATCAACCCACTCAGAAATTTTTGCATAATCACTTTTAAAACTAAATCGCATCAATTCAATAAACTCTTCAGTATGTTTGATTTTTAAATTATCTGAATCATAATACAAAACTTTTCCAAGATCTCCATTTGAGAGTTTACAAAATCTTAAAAATTCTTCTGATTTTTCAGCATAACTAGCTGTTATGGTTTCTTGAACAGAATATGATGGCACTTCGATTTCTTGCAGTCTTGATTTAACTGTTTTTAGCAGCTGTTCTTTCTCTTCAGAAACAAGAAAAAGAATTGTGTTTTCTGGTGGCTCCTCAAGTAATTTTAAAAACTTATTTGCTGCCTGTAAATTCATTTTCTCAGGCATCCAAATTAGAATTACTCTTTTTTTTGCCTCAAATATTTTTAAAGATAACTTTCTATTTAACTCCTTAATTTGGTGAGAATATATTACTGATTCTTTTTTCTTATCAGATGATTTTTCTAAAAATACTTCTTTATAATTAGACATCCAGTCTTTTAAAGAAAAGTATGGGTTTTGCAAAAACTGTTCTTTCCATTTACTAAGAAAGTCTTTGCTGTATGGTGTGTCCGTTGATGACTTCTTGACAACAGGAAAAATAATATGGAAATCTGGATGGGATAATTTATTGTACTTTAAGCAAGAGGAGCATTTACCACAAGAATCTTGGCTTGATGGTGATTCGCAATTTATAAATTGGGCATAGGCAACAGCCAGGGCAAGCTTTCCTGACCCCTTGGACCCACTAAATAGCTGAGAGTGAGCAATTCTTCTTTTGTCAAGAGCGTTTGTTAATTGTTGTTTTGTTTTTTCTAATCCTAAAACTTCTTTAAAAAGCATTATTGGTATTTGTTTCAAATTTAACTAAAATCAAGTAATGTGCTTCTTTTATTTTATTTTTGCTTAATGAAATTTTTAGAGAACAATGATTTTAAAAACAAACGAGTTTTAGTACGTGTAGACTTTAATGTTCCTCTTGATGAGGATAGAAATGTCTCTGATGAAAGTCGTATCGTTGCGGCAATACCAACAATTAATTATGTGTTGTCAAAAAATGGAATTGTTGTTTTGCTTTCTCACCTGGGTAGGCCTAAAGGCGATGATAAAGCATTTTCTCTTCTTCCTGTTGCTAAAAAGCTTTCTAAACTTTTGAAAAAACCTGTTGGGTTTTTAAATGACTGTATTGGTTATGAAATTGAAAAAAAATTAGAACTATCTAAATCCGGAGAGATCTATCTTTTAGAAAATCTTAGGTTTTACAAAGAAGAGACAAGCGGTGATAAGT
>CAZJXE010000146.1:0-2919 GCA_964549835.1 uncultured Weeksellaceae bacterium | reverse complement strand
GAAAAGTAAACACCATCTTTTGCAATAAAAAATTCAACACCCCAAATACCAGATCCTCCCAATGCATTGGTAACTTCTTTTGCCATTTCTTGAGCGTCTAGCAAATGAGATTCTTGCATTTGCATAGGCTGCCAACTTTCTTGATAATCTCCTCTTTCCTGTCTATGGCCTATTGGCGGACAAAAAAGAGTGTTGCCATTATCTTGAGTCAAGGTTAATAAAGTAATCTCATAATCAAACTCAATAAATTCTTCAATAATCACCTCCATTAAGTCCCCTCTAGATCCTTGAATAGCATATTCCCATGAAACTCTTATGTCATCAAGACTTTTAATAACAGACTGACCTTTTCCAGAACTTGACATAAGTGGCTTAACAACACATGGTATTCCACAAAAATCAACAGCATCTTTTAATTCATCATATGAACTTGCATACTTATATTTTGCAGTTTTAATGTTTAAATCAATTGCAGCAAGATCCCTAATCGCTTTTCTATTCATAGTAAAATTTGCAGCTTTAGCAGATGGAACTACTTTAAACCCTTGCTTTTCATAATCATAAAACCGTTCAGTACGAATACTTTCAACTTCAGGAACAATAATATTTGGATTATGCTTTTTTACAATCTGATCTAATGCATCTCCATCCAACATATTTATGACTTCATAATCATGTGCAACTTGCATTGCAGGAGCATCTGGGTAAGAGTCCACAGCTATAACATATTGTCCTAGTCTTTGTAAGGCAATGACAACTTCTTTTCCCAATTCTCCAGATCCAAGTAACAATATTTTGTTTCTCATATTATGATTTTGACAAAAGTTTAGCAATGTATTTTCCAACGATATCAAATTCTAAATTAACAGTATCTCCAACTTTAATGTTTTTCAGATTTGTGTTGTCCCATGTGTAAGGAATAATTGCAACTGAAAAAGTATTTTCTTTAGAATTACAAACAGTTAGACTAATGCCATTTACACAAATTGATCCTTTTTCAACAGTAATATTATCAGACTTTTCATACTTAAATGACATATTGTATGACCCTCCCTGTTCTTCTATAGAAACACATTTTGCAATTTGATCAACATGACCTTGGACAATGTGACCATCCAACCGGTCATTAATCATCATACTTCTCTCAATATTTACCTTATCTCCAACTTTTAATGAACTGAAATTGCTCTTGTCTATTGTTTCTTTAACAACATTTACCAAGTATGTATCATTAGAAATATCAGCTACTGTTAAACACACTCCATTATGCGAAATACTTTGGTCTACTTTTAGTTCGGAAAGCAGATCACATTTAAATAAAATATCTAAATTATTTTTATTAGTTTGAACATCAATAACCTCAGCCATATTTTCTATAATTCCTGTAAACATTTAAAATTATTTAGTGTGAAAAGTAAGTGTATTTAAATCTAAATTCATCTATCTTAAAAAGCTTAAATTTGTTATTTCAAAATTACATAATTATATGAACACTATAATCAAAAATAAAAACACAATTTCAAAGCAAGATAACTTAATAATTCTGGCAAATAAAAACACTAAATTATCTTCAATTGATCTTAATAAAAATGAAAAAAAATACATAAAAGATCAACAAAAAAATAATAAGGAAATAATTGTTATAAATCAATATTTGAGAAAAATAATAATTGTAAATCCAAAGAAAATTGATAACAAAAATCTATTTATAGAAAACATTAGAGGTCTTGGCCATAAAGTTTATTCTGAATTAATTGATCTTAATAACATTTTAATAGAAAATTTAGAGATAAATGACATTAATACATATGCTTTTGTAGAAGGTCTATCTTTATCAAATTATCAGTTCAATAATCATAAAAGTAAGACTAAAAAAGTTAAAGATTTAAACATAAATATTATAAACAACAAAAATTCAGTTAATAATAAAGAGCTAGAAAACCTTAATGTTTCTGTAAAACTCACAAAAGATTTAGTAAATACACCTTTTTCACATCTAAAAGCAAAAGATTTAGCTAAACAAGCACAACTGGCTGGCAAGAAGTCTGGTTTTAAAACTACTGTATTTAATAAGAAGAAAATACAATCTCTCAAAATGGGAGGTTTACTCGCGGTAAACCAAGGAAGCCTAGATGAGCCAACATTTTCAATTTTAGAATGGAAACCAAAAAATGCTAAAAATAAAAAACCAATTATACTTGTTGGAAAAGGTATTGTATATGACACAGGTGGTTTAAGTTTAAAGCCGACAAAAGGAATGGATATTATGAAGGTAGATATGGCAGGAGCTGGAACAGTTGTTGGGGCAATGCATGCAATTGCAAGCAATAAAGTACCAAAACATGTTATTGGTCTTATTCCAGCAACTGACAACAGACCTTCAGGAAATGCTTATGCTCCTGGAGATGTTGTTACTATGTATAATAAATTAACTGTTGAGGTTTTAAATACTGATGCTGAAGGAAGAATGATATTAGCAGATGCTTTAAGTTACGCTGATAAATACAAACCAGAATTAGTTATTGATTTAGCTACATTAACTGGAGCTGCGGCAAGAGCAATAGGACATTTTGGGATAGTATCTATGCATAAAAATGCTGAAAAATATCATAATCAACTTAAAGAGTCGGGCAATTTAACACATGAACGTTTGGCTGAAATGCCTTTTTGGGATGATTACGATAGTCTTATTAAATCAGATGTTGCAGACATTAAAAATATTGGTGGCCCAATAGCAGGGGCTATTACTGCTGGTAAATTTCTTTCTAACTTTATCAACTATCCATGGATTCACCTTGACATTGCAGGACCTGCATATGTAGAAACTAACTATGGATATAGAGGAAAAGGCGCAACCGGAATGGGAGTAAGACTTTTATATAATTTTATAAAAAACTTTTAACTTTTAATGCCTGAAAA
>CAZJXE010000145.1:0-2988 GCA_964549835.1 uncultured Weeksellaceae bacterium | reverse complement strand
GAAATGCATTTATTTTTTGAGCATCAGGCCTAACCATTATTTTTCCATTAAAAACACCTTTTGATTTTCCTAAATAGATACCTTTATAAAGCTCATTACTTTGGCAGTTTTCTCTTTTATGATCAACGTATGTGTGATTGTCTCCTATTTCATTATTGTTAAGGATGATAATACCATTCATATTACTTTCACAGTGAGCACCATTTTGAATGAAATTCAAATTATTTCTAGTAAATGATCCGCCAAATAATAGAGTATTTATAGTTGATATACTTTGCTCAGCTTGAGTAATATTAGTTGTATCAATAATATTTTGAGATTCATTGTAATCTTGTAATTTATTGAATTCAAGATTTGCATTTTTCTTTAAATCTATTTCTGTCACATAATTTGTAAAGCATATTTCATTATTTAGGTTTCTAATATTTTCAACAATTTTAATATTAGCATTTTCATTTAATACAACCTTATTTCTATATTGTACAAAACTGTTAGATTTATTTTTGTTTAGAAACAAAATTTCTAAGGGCTTTTCTAGTTGTAAGTTTTTCTCTACTTCAATTACATAACCCTTTTTTGCCAGGCCTGCATTTAGTGATGTTGCAGAGTCATTAAACGTTAAATTATCGAATGCATTGACTTGTATTTTAACCCCATGTATTTCAGGTTTTTGCCAAAGCTCACCGTTAATAAATACAATTTTTGAACCAATATTTAGGCTATATTTTTCAATTTCTTTATCATCTATCTCTAGAGAATTATCTTCAATTAAATAATCATGATCTATAACTTTTTTTAAAGAAGTGTATTTCCATTCTTCATTTTTAGTAGTAGGGAAGCCCTCAATTAAAAACGTATCTAGCGCTTCATTTTTAATCAAATGCTTGTCTTTATATTTTTTTATTGAATCTAACAACCCCATTATTGAAAATTATTTAGTAAGCCAATCATAGCCTTTTGCCTCAAGCTCAAGAGCCAACTCCTTTCCCCCAGACTTAATTATTTTCCCCTCATGTAAAACATGCACATAGTCTGGAACTATGTAGTTAAGAAGTCTTTGATAATGAGTAATAATTATTGTCGCATTATTTTTGTTTTTAAGTTTATTAACGCCATTTGCCACCACTTTTAATGCATCTATATCTAAGCCTGAATCTGTTTCATCTAAAATAGAAAGTTTAGGCTCTAGCATTGCCATTTGAAAGATTTCGTTTCTTTTTTTCTCTCCGCCAGAAAAACCCTCGTTCATATTTCTTGATAAATAACCTTTTTTCATACCTAGCAGATCCATCTTGTCACGCATATTCTGAAGTAAGTCTTTTGCTGAAATTGGATCTATTCCAAGTTTTTTTCTTTTTTCATTTATAGCAGCTTTCATAAAATTAGAGACGGATATTCCCGGTATTTCAACAGGATATTGAAATGATAGGAAAATTCCTTTATGCGCTCTTTCATCTGGATCAAGCTCAAGTAGATCTTCATTTTCAAGTAAAATAGAGCCATCATCAACATCATAGTTTTCATCACCTGCAATTACAGCTGAAAGCGTACTTTTTCCCGAACCATTAGGCCCCATTATTGCATGTACCTCTCCCGCATTAACTTCAAGATCAATACCTCTTAAAATATCAGTTTCTTCAATACTTGCTTTTAAGTTTTTTATTTTTAACATAATTTTATAATATTTTTAACCAACACTTCCCTCTAAACTTATTTCTAATAATTTTTGTGCCTCAACAGCAAATTCCATTGGTAATTGATTCAAAACATCTTTACAATAGCCATTAACAATTAAAGCAATTGCCTCTTCAGTTCCAATTCCTCTTTGATTACAATAGAACAATTGATCTTCTCCAATTTTTGAAGTAGTGGCTTCGTGCTCAACTTTGGAGCTATTATTTTTTACCTCTATATATGGAAATGTGTGCGAGCCACACTTATCACCCATTAGAAGCGAATCGCATTGAGAAAAGTTTCTTGAGTTTTTTGCTCCCTTACTTATCTGAACTAGCCCCCTGTAACTTCCATTGCTTTTACCAGCACATATTCCTTTTGCTATAATTGTACTTTTTGAATTTTTACCAAGATGAATCATTTTTGTACCTGTATCGGCTTGCTGAAAATTATTAGTTACAGCAACCGAAAAGAACTCGCCAATTGAGTTGTCTCCTTTTAGAATGCATGATGGATATTTCCATGTTACTGCTGACCCAGTTTCAACTTGGGTCCAGGAGATTTTAGAGTTTTTATGACAAACCCCTCTCTTTGTTACAAAATTAAAAACACCACCCTTTCCTTCTTTATCTCCTGGGTACCAATTTTGAACAGTAGAATACTTTATTTCAGCATCATCCATTGCAATAAGCTCTACAACTGCTGCGTGTAGTTGATTCTCGTCTCTTTGTGGAGCCGTGCAGCCCTCAAGGTAGCTGACATAGCTTTTTTCATCAGCTATTAACAATGTTCTTTCAAACTGGCCTGTGCCTGATTCATTTATTCTAAAATATGTTGAGAGCTCCATTGGGCTTTTAACTCCCTTTGGGATGTAGCAAAATGATCCATCAGTAAATACAGCTGAATTTAATGCAGAAAAAAAGTTATCTCTTGTAGGAATTACAGTTCCTAAGTATTTTTTCACGAGTTCAGGATGTTTTTGAATGGCTTCTGAAATAGAGCAAAAAATAATTCCAAGCTCTGCCAACTTATCTTTAAATGATGTTGCTACAGAAACACTATCCATAACAATATCAACTGCAACACCAGAAAGCCTTTTTTGTTCATTTAATGATATACCCAGCTTGTCAAATGTTCTTTTAAGCTCTGGGTCAAGTTCATCAAGACTATTGAGCTTTTTCTTTGTTTTTGGCGCAGCATAGTAAATAATATCTTGGTAATCTGGTTTTGGATAATCGATATTTGCCCAATCTGGCTCGTCCATTTCAAGCCAAGTTTTAAAGGCTTGCAATCTAAATTCTAGCATCCATTCAG
>CAZJXE010000144.1:0-3013 GCA_964549835.1 uncultured Weeksellaceae bacterium | reverse complement strand
GCTCTAAACTTATTATATCCAGGAAAATGATCTAGAAAAAACTCTGTTAATGGCATAAAATTCTTTCCCCAAGCAAGCATCAAAGACATAATTGTAGCTAATAATAGCCAGACCCTATACTCAGACTTTATTAGAAAGAGGCCTAAAAAAAATAAAAATATTACAATGGCTCCTGCATATGTAGGTCCAGAAACTATTGGCTGATCACCCCAGTATGAACTTGCCTTATACTGCAAAGCGTTTGCTAATTTTTTATTTCTAAATTTTCTTAGAAAATCTAGTGTTTGAGAGTCATCAATTGATAAAACACTACTCATACTACTTCCCCCATGAAAATTAGGAATTAAAAGAGTCATAGATTCCGCTATTCCATAGCTCCATTGGGTTGCATAATCCTTATCTAAACCCTTTGTTTTATTATCTAAATTATTTGTAAGTTCAGATTTTCCTCTTGTAGTTTCCTTTCCATAATCTATTGTTGTTTTTAACCTTGTAAATGAAGTTCCTGCAGCTAGAAGAGCTGCCATCAATAAAATACCAGTTCTTTTAAAAAAAGATTGAAGATTATTTGCATTAAAATCCTTATATAATTGAGCAAAACCTATAAATAAAAGAACTAAAATTAAATAATAAGTAATTTGATAATGATTAGTGAAAATTTGTAAAGCAACAGCTAATGAAGTTAAAACACCTCCTAAAAGCATTTTTCCTCGATAGGTGTATATAACTGCCGCTACAACCATGGGCAAATATGCAATTGCATGCGCTTTTGTCATATGTCCAGCCTGGATGATAATAAAAAAGTAGGATGAAAATGCATATGCTATTGCTCCAATTGCAGCAATTCGATAATCAATATTTAATGATACAAGCAAGAGATAAAAACCTAACAAATAAAGAAATAACAAATTTGCAGGCCTTGGAAAACCAAGTGAAATTACTTTATCTACATATTTTATAAGATTTGCAGAATATTTAACAGAAATCTGATATGCTGGCATACCAGAAAATAAAGAGTTCGTCCATAAAGCTTCTTCACCAGTATTTTCTCTAAAATCACTGATTTCCTTAGACATTCCTATCCAAGTTTTAATATCATGTCCATCGATTCTTTTACCCTCTAAAAGAGGAGAAAAATATGCAAATGAAATTAATGCAAACAGAAGAATTACAATTGCATGGGGTTTAATTTTAGTAAAATTCATAATAATTATAATTTATTCATCAACCTCTTCAAAATCAACATAATCTCCAACATTATGATCTTTAGATTGAGATGATTTATTTTTACCTTCAATAGTTACCTCTCCTTCTTTCTTTCTAGTATTTTCATACTTTTGATTAAACTGATCATTAAATTTATCCTGCATTTTTTTTGCAAAAAATGTTAAAATAAAAGGAGCCAATAGTCTCATAATGTACTTAAAAAATAAATACGTTAAAATTATAATGGCTAAAACCTTCAATTTTCTCTATTTACTTAAATATAATTTTCTTTCAGAATATACCTTTAGGAAATAATCATCCATTAAATCATCAATAAAGTAAATACTTTCACCAGTTGACTTCATTTCAGGTCCTAATTCTTTATTTACATTAGGAAATTTATTAAAAGAAAAAACTGGTACTTTAATGGCATATCCTTTCTTCTTTGGATTAAACTCAAAATCAGCTACTTTATTTTGTCCTAACATAACTTTTGAAGCATAATTAACATAAGGCTCGTCATATGCTTTTGCAATAAAAGGTACTGTTCTGGAAGCTCTAGGGTTTGCTTCAATAACATATACAACTTCATCTTTTATAGCAAATTGAATATTAATTAATCCAACCGTTTCTAATTCAACTGCAATTTTTTTAGTTATATCAATCATTTGCTGTCTTACATTATCACTTAAATCAAATGTAGGAAGTACAGCGTAAGAGTCACCTGAATGAATACCACATGGTTCAATATGCTCCATAATTCCTATTATATAAACATCCTTACCATCACAAATTGCATCTGCCTCTGCTTCTATTGCATTATCTAAATAGTGATCAAGAAGAACTCTATTGCCAGGAATATCTTTTAATAAATCAATAATATGATGTTCTAATTCATCTTCATTTATAACAATTTTCATTCCCTGTCCACCTAATACATAAGATGGTCGAACTAAAATTGGAAAGTTTAGATCTTTTGAAATATTAATAGCCTCTTCAGCAGTTTGAGCAACAGCGAATTTTGGAAATGGAATATTATTTTTTTCTAATAGCTCAGAAAATCTTCCTCTATCTTCAGCAACATCAAGGGCTTTATAAGAGGTCCCCATAATATTAATATTATATCTTTCTAATTTCTCTGCTAGTTTTAAAGCTGTTTGACCTCCTAGCTGAACAATTACACCTAAAGGTTTTTCATGTAAAATAATATCATAAATATGTTCCCAAAAAACGGGTTCAAAATATAATTTATCTGCTGTATCATTGTCAGTTGAAACTGTTTCAGGATTACAATTAATCATTATTGTTTCATAACCACATTCTTTTGAGGCAAGAACACCATGAACACATGAATAGTCAAATTCAATTCCTTGACCAATTCTGTTAGGACCAGATCCTAAAACAATAATTTTTTCTTTATTTGATGAGATGCTTTCATTCTCAGCAAATCTTTTGCCATCAATTTCTTTATCCATCTCAAAAGTAGAGTAGTAATAAGGAGTTTTAGCAACAAATTCTGCTGCACATGTATCAACTAACTTGTATACTCTATTTATACTCATAGATTGTCTGAGATTAAAGACTTCACTCTCTAGACAACTTAAAAGATGTGCAATTTGTCGATCAGCAAAACCTTTAATCTTTGCCTCTAACAAAAGATCTTTGGTTATAGATTTAATGGAATATTTTCTGATTTCATTTTCAAAGACAACTAATTCTTCAACTTGTCTCAAAAACCATAAATCAATTTTTGTAATATCATGAATTCTTTGAATTGGTATTCCAATTCTAAAAGCATCATATATTC
>CAZJXE010000143.1:0-3029 GCA_964549835.1 uncultured Weeksellaceae bacterium | reverse complement strand
CCAGGCTCAAATAATGGGAATGCAGATTTTAATTTTTACACGAATGATTTCCCAAATTATAATAATCAATCAGTTTATCAATACCCCAATCTAAATGTTGCTTTTTTTGGTGAAAATCTTTTTTGTCTAAATGATAAGCTCTCTATCACCCCTGGATTTAGAATTGAACATATTAAAACCGAAAGTTTGGGCAGCTACAAAAAAATAAATCTTGATGGTGCAGGCAATGTAATTTTGAATCAAACTATAAACAACAACAATATTAGAAAAAGATCATTCATTCTTTTAGGAACTGGTATAAGCTATAAAGGCCCAATAGAAATTTATGGAAATATATCGCAAAACTATAGATCAGTCACATTTGCTGATATAAGTATCATCAATCCTGCCTATTCGATAGATCCAAATATTAGTGATGAGAAAGGCTATACAATAGATTGTGGCTTAAGAGGCGAATTAAACAAATATCTATCCTTTGATTTGAGTATTTTCAATTTATATTACAATGATAGAATAGGTTTTGTGCAAAGAGCGTATAACGATGGAAGTGTTAAAAGTGAAAAAGGAAATGTAGGCGATGCGCTTATTTATGGATTTGAATCTCTTATTGACTTTAATTTAAATAAAGCTCTTATGCTTAACAATAATAATATATTTAACTTTTATATAAATAGTTCTTTCATAAACTCAGAGTATATTCAGTCTCAAAGAAATGGCATTGAAGGAAACAAAGTAGAGTTTGTACCAAATACTAATCTTAAAAGCGGGGTAAGATTTGGGTTTAATAATTTTATTTCTAATGTTCAATTCTCATATTTATCTAGTCAATTTACTGATGCCTCAAATGCTATTGAAAGTAATCTTAGTGGAGTTATTGGACAAATACCGGAATATTATATTTTAGATTTATCATCTTCTTACACTTATAAAAATTATAAATTTGAATTTGGAATAAATAATGTTTTGAATCACAAATACTTTACACGCAGAGCAACTGGATACCCTGGTCCCGGAATAATACCCTCATCTGGAACAAATGTTTATACAACTATCCAAATTAAAATATAATGGAAAATAAAAAAATTATCTTCTATGATGGGGTTTGTAACATGTGTAATAGTTTTGTAAATACAATTATTAGCCTAGATAAGAAAAATCAACTTTTTTTTTCACCCTTGAATGGAAAGATTGCTAAAAAGATATTAAAGGAACATAGTGAAAAAATTAAAAATATTGATTCAGTAATTTTTTATAGCCATTCAAAAATCAGTGTAAAATCAAAAGCTGTAATTGACATAATAAATTCACTTGGATCATTGTATAAAATTATCTCTATTTTAAATATTATCCCATCTCTTTTACTTGACTACATTTATGATTTAGTTGCCAAAAAAAGATATTCTTGGTTTGGCAAAAAATCAAGCTGCCCTATTCCAGATAAAAAAATTGCTTCTCAATTTATAGAATAAATAGTTTGTAATTTTACAAATTAATCATTTGTAAAATAAAATGGCAGGAATATACATACACATTCCTTACTGTAAGCAAAAGTGTACATATTGTGATTTTCATTTTTCAATCAATATGAAGAATATGAGTCAAATGATAGAATGTTTACACTTAGAAATTGAAGAAAGAAAACATTACTTAAATGGAAAAACAGTAGAAACAATTTACTTTGGTGGAGGAACTCCTTCTCTGTTAGATAGTGAAAAAATTAAATATTTATTAGAAAAAATTCACTCAACATATAAAGTAAGTCAAAACGCGGAAATAACATTAGAGTTAAATCCTGATGATATTACAGAGAAGAAAATTACAGCATTAAAAGATATTGGCATTAATAGACTTAGTATTGGTGTTCAATCTTTTCATGAGAAGGACCTGAAATTTATGAATAGAAGTCATAATTCTACTCAGGCAAAGAATGCAATTAATCATGCATATAATGCTGGCATAAGTAACATTACTATTGATTTAATATATGGCATTCCTGGTCAAACAATGAAAGAGTGGAAGGAAAACCTAAATCAATTGTCCAAATTAAAAATTACGCACTTCTCGGCATATGCCCTAACCGTTGAGCCTAATACAAAACTTCATCATTTAATTAAAAGTAAAAAGATATCTCAAGTAGAAGATTCTGTTATTGAAAGTCAATTTAAACTATTACAAGACATGTCTGAAAAAATGAATTTTATTCAATACGAAATATCTAATTTTTGCAAAAAAAATATGATGTCAAAACATAATTCCTCTTACTGGGAAGACAAATGGTATTTAGGAATTGGGCCTTCTGCCCATTCCTTTAATGGAAAAGAAAGAAGATGGAATATAAAAAGTAATTCAAAATATATTTCAAGAGTTAAAAATAGTCAAGTCTACTATGAGTTTGAATCACTAAATCAAAATCAAAAATACAATGAATATATATTAACTTGCTTAAGAACTAAATGGGGGGTAAGCTTTGATTATTTAAATAAAAATTTTGATGTTAATATCCAAAATCATTTTAAGCATGAAATACAAAAATGGATAGAACAAAAGAAAATTATTTACAACAAAAATTACGAGTTAACTAAAGATGGAATGTTATTGGCTGATGCTATTTCTTCAGATCTTTTTATTACCTAATATTTTTAAAAAGTATTTTTCATACTTCTCAATAATTATATCCCATCTATATTTTGAATTAATTATTTCAAGATTCTTTTGAGATAGTTCTTCTCTTTTAGATAATATGTTTGATCTATCTAAAATCTCACTTAAATCGTCTTTTGTAGAGAATGATAAATTATCCTCACATACAACAGATTTATTAAACGGATTATTATGAACAATAACAAATGCCTTTGCAGCCATAGCTTCGATTAGTGCTGGGTTAGTTCCCCCTACAGAGTGACCATGTAAATATAAATTAGCATAAAATCTAAAAGTGTCTAATTCTTCCTTATTAAAAATAGCTCCAAGAAAGTGAATATTTGTATCCTTATATTTTGACTTTAATAGTTGTCCATATTTTGTTTGGT
>CAZJXE010000142.1:0-3031 GCA_964549835.1 uncultured Weeksellaceae bacterium | reverse complement strand
TATGATTCCCATCATCATACATTTGAATTTTTATAAAAGGCATATTTTCTCCATATCTGTATGCTAGCATAGCATAATTGGCATCTTGTATTTGTGCAGTTATTGTTAAATCATCACCAAAAAATTGATTTGAATTTGGTTGAGTTTGAATATTAGAAATATTGGGCTGAGTAAAATTTGACCAGTAATTTGAAAGATATATTTCTCTAGCATTCATCAATTGAGTAATACCTGGACATATGGAGCTTGGAATTGTTACTTGATTATTTATATTGTCTAAGAAATCATTGTATGAATAAAACTTATTTACGTCGTTTTGTACATCACTAGAAATTAAATTTTGTAAATCTTGAGCTCTTGTAGCATAGTTTTGATTTGAAAAGTGCTCTTCAATTATAGTTCGCATATGTGCCAAGTACATTTTTTGATATCTTGGATCTGAAAGTAATTTAGTAATTAATGGCCGAGGAGACAAAAAACTATTATTTATAAAATTTAATGGATCCATATTTTGAGCTTGAGGAATATCAAATCCATTAAAGTAGGATTGAGTTGCATCAGTTAACCTAAAACCACCAAAAGACATGTTTAAATCCCAAATAATTGGATGAAATTGACCCGATAAGCCTTTATACAGATAGTAATTTTGAGCATAACCAACATAAGAATCAAAATTAATTAATGCATAATTAAAAGCATGCATCCATAATGTTCTATCAACATTTAAAATATCATCAACGCTGGAGGCATAATTATTTAAAGTATCAATTAAATTGTATAAATCTGTCCAGCCGTAATTTGATCTCAAGTCATAATAATCATAATAAAAAGAACTATCGTTACCATGCGTATTACTTAAATTAGAATTCTCACCACCTGTTTGAAGATTTAAATTAAGAGGATTACACTTAATTAATGGGGAATTAACTGTAGCAAAATGTTTATTGGTAAACTTATCATTAATCGCCTCAACATTAACATACAAACCCCAAAGTGTATCATTTATATAAACATTAGCATAATTTGCTCTTGGGCTTGGCATATAATCTCTAGCTATTTCATAAGACAAAACTTCTCTTAAAAAAGAAGGGTCTTTAATAACATTTGAAAGTTTAATCTTTTCAAAACCCTCATGATTTTGATTATTATCTACATAATCTAATTTTATATTAAAAGGGTTTTTGATATTATTTATTGAAACTGAGCTAAAACCTTTATAACGTACACCAACATCATTGTACATTGTTCCATCAATTTTAACATTTGCTAATAATCTTGCCTTTTGCCCGTCTAAATATAGGCTATCAAGTAAATGATCCCAATTAGGCTGATTGAAATATATTTTTATTTCTCTTATATAGTCATTATCATAAAAATTTTGAGATAATAGATTAAGTGGAATAACTGAAACTATTAATAAAATTAAAATACCTTTTTTCATTTATTTAATTAAATTTAATTTATATGAATTAAGCTTTTTGTCATCCTCAAAAGTACTTAAATGATAAAATCCTTGGGGATAATTTGAAAGATCAATTTTTTGAGTATTATAAACTTTTAAGTTATCTAATTTTAAAATTTCTTGTCCAATACTATTATGAACTTTTACAGATATTTCTTTTATGTCAGCAGATAAAATAATATTAACATTTCCATTTGAAGGATTTGGATAAATTGATATTAACTCAGTCTGTAAATCTTCAAAAGATGTAGAAAAACATGATGTCGTTGCAGTTGAATTCATATATGGTTCAAGTGATGTAATTGCTGGATGCTCACATTCATATCTGAAAGCTTTTTGACTATCTGCATTATATGGCCCCCAAACTATTGTTCCATTTTGATCTACTTCATACATAACTCCAGCTCCACCTTGGCCTCCCGAAGCATTTACAAAAATATTTCCATTGTACATCCTATCCGAAGCAGATTGACCTGGAGCAGAATAGGCGCAAACATACCTTGTAGAATAAGAAGAAGGACCAAAAGCCTGTCCATTTGCCCTATAGTAGTTGTATGGATTATTGGGATCTACTGGAGCATCAATACCATCAACTGAAGATTGATTATTAGAAACTCCAATATTATTAAAGATTTGCAAAAAGCCACCATTAGGCCTTCCATCATCAGTAATCCACCTAACATCGTGAACAGCTCCTGGAATAATCTGAGGTCCTGGCATATTATAATTTGAAGGATTCCCCCATCTATATAAAATATCTCCCCCCATGCCAGAATTTCCTCCACTATGTGATGCTGCCTCAGCGGTAGTTGTACTATGATCAATGATATATATCTCGCTAGCAAATCGAGAAGAAAATGCAATCTGATCAAGATCTTCATTATAATCAACTCCATTTACATGAAACCAATCTCCTCCTCCACCTCCTGGGCCTCCTCCTCCACCTCCTGGGCCTCCTCCTCCAGTAATCATATTAATATCGATTAGTTGAGGATTTTCAGAAATTATACCATAATTTGGTTTAGAAGGATCTGTATCTTGAATTAAATGGTCCCAAATGTGCCATTCCCACACGATTTGTCCTCCCCCGTTTCCATCATTTGCAACCTCCACAAAATGTGTTGGCCATTTATCAGAAGTTGCGTTTCCACCTAATGCATTTATTTCAGCAGCAGTTTTTACTTCCCATGCTGTTAGCAAAACATTGTCTCCAATTAAACAAATATCATGATGAGACAAATAATCTGGACTTGAATAAATGAAATCCATAACAACATTTCCTAAAGGATCAATTTCTTGTACTCTTCCTGAGCTAGCTGCCCCATTTAATGAATTACTAGTTCCACCTGTCTGTGGATTATTTTTTGTGCCTCTTACCAAATTTCCATTGTCTTTTAAAAGTACAGTATAGTTACATTCAGTAGACATTGTCCATGTATGAGCTATGTTTAAACTCTCATCAATTAAGTAAGTTGTATTGTCTCCTTGGGCATTATAAAGCGCAAAACCATTAAAATTTTGAGAATAAATATTGTTACATAATATTAAAACAATAGTTGCAATTAAGAA
>CAZJXE010000141.1:0-3182 GCA_964549835.1 uncultured Weeksellaceae bacterium | reverse complement strand
TTTGTAATTTCTACTGAAAGTTCTGACGCATGTATAGTTAGTATTACTAATGTGCTAGGTCAAGAAATTATTAAATTAGATCATGATGGATTGAGTCAATTATCAATTGATTTAAATAATTATGAGAAAGGAATTTATACTGTTAAGTTATCTTATGAAGATAGAATATCCACAAAATCTATCGTTCTTCAATAACAAAAAATATATTCTAAAAAAAAGCTCTGTTATTAAACAGAGCTTTTTTTATATTTGTTAAAATCAAAAAAATATGAAAAAATTTTACCTTATATTATATCTATGTATTTGTTCAACTTATCTTTTTAGTCAAGCATCATTTTCTGATTTTGAATCTGAAAGTATAAGTATTCAAACAAGTATGTCTAATACTAATAATTCAAATTCATTAACTCAGACGCCTATTTGGTCTGAAGATTTTTCCTCTGGTTTTCCTTCTTTGTGGTCAACTAGCTCAACTAATATGGCAGGTGCATTTGCAACTTGTCCTTGGGCTTGGTCAACAGACGGGACTTGGGGGTATTGGAATGGAAATCAAGGCAATTCTCCATCTAACGCTATTACTTCAACTACTGCTTCAAATGGATTTTTAATTTGCGATACCGATTCAGCCAACCATACTGCTAATGGTCAGCCTTCTGGTTCAACTTATCAATATATAGAATCTTATGTTACAACTAATGCTATTGATCTATCAATGTATCCTGCTGTAAGTGTAGAGTTTGAGCATTTGTTTCGATACAACAATTTAGGAAATACAAATTTTACTCCTCCTACAGTTTATGTAAGTTCTGATTCAATTAATTGGACTGAATATCAAGTCAATAGTGGTATGCCCAACAATACTCAATCTTCAAATCCGGAATATACTTCAATAAATATTTCAACTGTAGCTGGAAATCAATCAACAGTATACCTAAAATTTGGATGGGTTGCAAGATGTTATTACTGGATGATTGATGATATCAAGATTGTTGAAACTGATCCAAACAGACTTGAGATTGCTGATCATACATATGGCGGTTGGTGGTTAGGTTATCAGATTTTAGGTGATTTAGGTGCTGATTATACATTTAATCCTATGGCTCAAGCTGTTCAAAATCCATACAGAATGGAGGCTGTTGTGCAAAACAATGGTGCTAGCTCACAGACAAATACTACTCTTCATACACTAATTAGTGACGAACTAGGAAATCCTGTTGCTAATGCTTCATCAAATGGTATGACTTCAATGGTTAATTCATATGATACATTAGCAACTAGTTCAACTTTTTCTCCATCATCATATGGATACCATGAGATAAGTTTTTGGGCAAGTTCTGATTCATTTCCATCAACGGATACATTAGTTAGAGGAACTGTTGTAACTGATTCTGTTTATGGAGTTGATTATGATTGGAACACAGATGGAACAAATGCAGGCAATGGATATTTTTTAGGTAGATACTGTGGAGGACAGGTTTTAGCAAACAGATTTGATATATATGAAACTACCACACTTACGTCAATCTCGTTTCATGTTAATGATAATTCTGTTCCAGGTGCTGAATTAAATGTTGAGCTTTATGAAGCCGATGGACAAATATATTTAGAAGAGTCAGATCCATATGTTTTAACAGCTGCAGATATTGATAACTGGGTTACATTACCACTTTTATCTCCATATCCTCTGTTTGCAGGTACTTCCTATATGGCAGCGGTTAGAGGAAGACAGCATCCTACCGATACTTCTTTAATTAGCAGTACAACAAATCCTAACACAGCTAGATATTTACAAGATAATTGTGGTAATGGAAATTGGTATACTGTTTCTAAGGCCCTACTTATAAGAATGAATTTTGGAACACCCAATAGTATCGATGAATCTAATTTAAATCTAAATTTCAACGTTTATCCTAACCCTTCAAATGGAAAGTTTATAGTTGAAAATTTAAATGATAATTCTTATAATCTAGTGATACATAATATTTTTGGACAAGAAGTTTATTTTGAAAGAGATATCAATAAATTAGAAAATAAGATTGATATAAGTAAATTGTCCTCTGGAGTGTATACTGTTGAATTAAAGAATCATAATTCAACATATATTACTAAATTAATTAAAGAATAGTAAATAGATTTTTCTTTAAAAAACAGTAACTAAAAAGTTGCTGTTTTTTTTTGTCTAAATAGATAATAAATTAATATTAGTAAGATTATCATAATGATTTCCCAATAGTAGACATAGGTTGGAATTCCAAAAAATTTATTAAAATCTTCAATAATTAAAGGATTATTAACCATTGGAGGTCTAGAAACATATAGATAGTTTGAATCAATTGCTGAATTAATTGGCAATACAATAGCTAATAATAAATTAATTAACCCAAAAACCTTTAACCATGAAAGTTTGCTTAATTTCATGTTCATATAAAACCTCATAAATATTGGAATTGCAATTATTGATGCATGTTTAAAGTAAAACATTATATAAAAGAAGTTGAGTTCTTTATATAAAGTTATTTGGGGCGTTAATAATGACAATATTCCTCCAATAATTCCAGCATAAAATAAAAATTCAAATAATAATTGTTTGTTTTTTATAAAACCTATAAAGCAACAAATCAGAGCTGAGATACTACATAAGTGGATTGGGAGATTGTTTTTTAATGTCCAGGAATCATTCAATATTAAGATTAAATGATTTGCAACTGTCATTGCTAAAACTAAAAAACTACTAATTTTTAAAAAATAAGATAAGTTCTCTTTATTTGTTTTGCTAGCAAAAATGAAAAATAAGAAACTACATATGATAGTAATTATCATATTAATAATCCATTGTTTAGATAAAAAATCAATAGTTATTGTTAAATCCATATAATCAAATTTAAACTATTTTAATTTTTTTATTATGCAATGCATATAATAATAGTTTTAAAAACAAAAAGAGCAGCATTTAATGCTGCTCTTTTGTGGTACCTCCAGGAATCGAACCAGGGACACATGGATTTTCAGTCCATTGCTCTACCAACTGAGCTAAGGTACCATTTGTAAGGGGTGCAAATTTAAGAGAATTTTTAATATGAAGAAAAAAAATTCAATTCATATAATGAAGTCTCTTTTTTGTAGATTTGATAAAATTTAATTTTTTTGAAATTAATTGTTGATATTGGTAATAGTAGAATTAA
>CAZJXE010000140.1:0-3225 GCA_964549835.1 uncultured Weeksellaceae bacterium | reverse complement strand
TATGGAGAAAATATGCCTTTTATAAAAATTCAAATGTATGATGATGGGAATCATAATGATGGTATGGCAAATGACGGTTTATATGGTGCAGTGATAAATAACTGTAGCAATTCAATCGATTATTATTTATATGCTGAAAGTAATAATGAAGGAGTTTTTTCTCCAAAAAGAGCAGCATATGAATTTTATAATATTAAAACTACAGTCCCTCAGTCAAGCTTAGTTATAAATGAAGTCATGGCAAATAACCAAACTACAGTTATGGATGAAACTGGCGATTATGATGATTGGATTGAGCTGTATAACAAAACAAATACGCCTATATCTACTAATGGATTATTATTTTCAGATAACCCTTTAAATTTAGATAAATGGGATCTTCCAAATGCTGTTATTAATCCAAATTCTTATTTTATTATTTGGGCTGATGAAGATGGAAATACAGGTGATAACCATGCTAATTTTAGACTTTCAAATCTTGGCGAGCAATTAATTTTATCTAATAGTGATACTAGTATAGTTGACGCTGAGTTTATATATCCTCAATTAGATGATGTTGCATATGGTAGATCTCCAAATGGCACTGGAAGTTTTACAATGTTACCTCCAACTTTTAGTGCTAATAATACTCCTTCAAATATTGAAAATTATAATATTGAAGAAAAAGTATTGGCTTTTCCAAATCCCTTCAATGATCATTTAAATATTCTTGCAGAAGATGATTTTTATATCACTAATTTAATTGGTCAAAAGATATTGGATGTAAACAAAACAGCAACACTAAATACTAAATTTTGGGATGAAGGAATATATATTCTTCATTCTAAGTTTTCTAATAATAGTATTAAGCTAATTAAAATCAAATAATGAAAAAGAAATTTGTAAAATTTACTATAACTTTCTTTTTATTTATTTCTCTTTTTTCTAAGGCTCAGACTATTGAAAGTTTTACAGAGCTTGATGGACTTTCAAGCAATTATGTTGAATGTGTTGCTGTGGATATTTATGACAATATTTGGTTTGGGACTTCAAATGGTGTTTCAATGTATGATGGTAATTCATGGACAACATATAATCAAAATTCTCATCCTCAAATGTTATCAAATAATATAAAGACTATTACTGCTACATCTAATGGTGATATATGGATTGGTACAGATTTTGGGGCTAATAAATTAAGTTCTGGTGTCCTTGGGTCTAGCTGGATTGCTTTTACAAACAATGATGGTTTAGCAAATAATAAGGTAGTAAGTATTGATGAGGCGCCAAATGGAGATTTGTGGTTTTCTCACTCCTCTTTTTCTGCTGGAGTAAGTGTTTTTGATGGTATAAGTTGGATTTCATATAATTCTCCTGATTTACCAATTAGTGGTGTTTGTGCAACAGCTTTTGACTCTAATGGAGACAAGTGGTTTGCCTCCCCTTTAGATGGCTTAGCTCATTTTGACGGATTAAATTTCACTAACTATTTATCTTCAGATGGTTTATTAAGTAATTACAGCACATCAATTTGTGTTGACAATAGTGATAATATTTGGCTTGGTTCTCAAGAAGGGATGACAGTAGTAAATAATAACTTAAGTCAATTTGATTTCCATACAATTATGTACTCATTACCTCCTCCAGACACATTAAATCCTGTTGTTGAAATTGCCAAGGACTCTTGGGGAAGGATTTGGACAACAATTTATGTTGGGTATTTAGCTGAAGGAGGTGTAGCTTATTGGAACGGATTACAATGGACAGATTTTGATCATAGTGATGGTCTAGCTGGTCCAAATGTAAAGGGTCTTGCTATTGATTCGCAAAATAATGTATGGGTTGCCACAACCACTGGTGTTTCTAAAATAGTTCCTGTTCCAAGTATCTCTAGTGATGAAGAGAAGAGTATTAAAATATTTCCTATACCTGCAAAATCTTTTATAAATATTTGTAATTCCAACAATGAAATTGGTTCCTTGTCTATATATGATAATTTAGGAAGAGAGTGTCTTTTTTTGCAGCAAGATTTTAGCAATACAACTTTAGATATATCTAAATTAAAAGCCGGAATCTATCATTTAAAGATATGTTATTCAAATCAAATTTTAAGTCATAAAATTATTATTGAATAGTTTTTTATTGATTAGCTTGTTGAAAAGTATTATTATGGGCTTAACAGTAAGGCTACATACTTCGTAATTTTGAATAAAAAAAATATGTCTAGAATACTCCTAATAATTTTTAGTATTTCAATTTTTAGTTCATGTATTACGCCAAAAGTATATAATGAATTACTCGATAAACATGAGATAGCAAAAAAGAACCTAAGTAAAAATGAAAAGTTAATTCTAAATTTAAGAGAAACTCTAGATGCTAACGAAAGAAGTATTAATTCATTAATGTCTTCTATTGAGAAATTACGTCAAGATTCTACAACTCTAAATAATGATTTATTAGCATGTCAAAATAAATATGATGATTTAAGTACTACATATGATTTGCTTACTTCAAAAAGTAGTAGGTACATGGCAGAAAAAGCTAAAGAAACAAAAGAGCTTCTAGAGCAACTTGAAAAAACTCAATCTGAGCTTTTTGCTAAAGAAGATCAATTAAAAAAATCCACTGCTGTTTTAGAAGAAAAGGAAAGAAAACTTGCTGATTCGCAGAACGAATTAGAGCTAAGATCATTAAGAGTAGCTGAGTTAGAGGCTATAATTAACAGAAAAGATTCAATGGTTACAGCCTTAAAACAAAAAATTTCTAAAGCCTTAATTGGCTTAGAGGGAGATGGACTTACTATTGAGCAAAGAAATGGAAAGGTTTATATTTCTTTAGAAGAGGATCTTTTATTTGCTTCTGGAAAATATGAAATCAATCAATCTGGTAAGCAGGCATTAGATAAATTATCCGATGTTTTATCATACCAAAAAGATTTAGAAATTTTAGTTGAAGGACATACTGATAGTATACCACTTTCTGGAAGAGGCTTAATTAAGGACAATTGGGATTTAAGTGTCATGCGTGCCACTTCTGTTGTAAAGCGATTAACTTCAAATTCTAATTTGGATCCTACTCAGCTAATCGCCGCAGGAAGAAGTGAGTTTGTTCCTATTATGTCAAATTCGTCTTCTGAAGGTAGAAATAAAAACCGAAGAATTGAAATGATTCTATCTCCTAATTTAGATGACTTGTTTAAGCTTTTGGATGAATAATTATTATGAATGAAACAATCCTTATTACAGG
>CAZJXE010000139.1:0-3225 GCA_964549835.1 uncultured Weeksellaceae bacterium | reverse complement strand
GAGCATCAATCATCTGATTTTTTCCATTTTGATGTAATGCATAATCAAATCCTTTGTGTACCGCATATGCGCCGTGCTCTCCTTTTTTATTAATGGCAAGATATCCGATTTGCATTTCTTTATAGTTTTGGTTTTTTACGATTCTAGCGATACCTTCTTCACATGCTTGTTGAGGAGTTGCTCCTTGTCTCATCAATTCAACAATTAAGAATGAACCAAGAGTTTTCATTACTGCTTCTCCTACTCCAGTTGCGCAGCCTCCACCAACTTCATTATCTACAAACATTCCAGCTCCAATTATTGGTGAGTCACCAACACGCCCATGCATTTTCCAGGCTAAACCCGAAGTAGTGCATGCTCCTGAAATATCTCCTTTTTTATCCATAGCTAAAAGTCCAATTGTATCATGATTTTCAATATTAATAATTGGTTGATATTTGGCATCTTTTAGCCATTCCTCCCATCTTTGCCTAGCTTTATCTGTTAATAAATCTTCTTTGTGGAATCCATTTTTTAAAGCAAATTGTAATGCCCCTTCACCAGAAAGCATAACATGAGGAGTATCATCCATAACTTTTCTTGCTACTGAAATAGGGTGTTTTATGTTTTGTAAAAAACTTACAGAGCCACAATTGCCTGTATGATCCATTATACATGCATCTAAAGTTACATTTCCATCTCTATCAGGCCACCCGCCATAGCCAACACTATGACAATTTGGATCTGCTTCAGAAACTTTTACCCCTTCTTCAACTGCATCTATTGCACTTCCATTATTTTTAATTACTTCATATGCTTTTTCATTAGCATCGAATCCATGTTTCCATGTAGAAATTACAATTGGTATATTATTCATTGAATTTATGTTTTTATTATTAGTATTACATGAGTACAAACTTGAGCCTATAATTGTTCCAGCAATTCCTATAGATGTTTTTTTGATAAAATTTCTTCTATCAGACATGATTTCTAATTAAGTTGATTGTGAGAATAAATTTAATAAATTTTATCAATCAATCAGAATCTTAATTTTGAATATCTCTTAGTTTTTTAACTAAAAGATTAATTAGATTATAATCTGTTTCTAAAATTTTAGATTTATTTTTTAAGGTTCCAGATAAATGAAACTCTCTTACTCCAATTTTATATAATGACTCAACATTATTATGATTAACTCCACCACCAGCAATAATTTTAATTTTTTTACTTGATTTTTTCACTAGCTTGCTAATATTATTTAATCCATCATCTACATTAGGCTTTTGACCAGATGTTAGCAGGTAGTCACAACCACATTCAATTATTTTATTTAAATCATTTTCAAGCTTAGATATTGTATCAAATGCTCTATGAAACGTTACTCTCATAGGTCTTGCTATTTCAACCAGCTCTTTTGTTTGTTTCATGTTTATTGATAGATCTTTATTAAGCGCTCCAATAACAACTCCATTTATATTATTTTTTTTGCAGAACTGGATATCTTCAATGATTTTTTTGAAGTCTTTATTTGAGTAAATAAAATTATTAGCTTTGGGAAGAATAAGTATATGTAAATCTATATTGGTTAGATTTCTTAGATCTAATATATCAGAATAATCTGGTGTTTCACCTCCATTCTCTAGGTTTTTACAAAGTTCAATTCTATTAGCTCCAGCTTGGATTGCAGTAAGTGCTGATGATACTGAATTAGCACAGCATTCAACTATGACTTTTTGCATATTTTGTTAAAGCTTAAATTCATCCATAAACTTAGTAGTATATTTTCCTTTTTGAAAATTTTTATCTTTCATAAGTTTTTGGTGAAATGGTATCGTGGTTTTTATTCCTTCAATTACAAATTCATCTAATGCTCTAGTCATTTTTAGAATAGCTTCTTCTCTAGTTTGAGCAACAGTTATTAATTTTGCAATCATGGAGTCATAAAAAGGAGGAATCATATAGTTGGCATATACATGAGTGTCAATTCGAATTCCATGCCCACCTGGCGCGTGAAAATTAGTAATCATTCCAGGAGATGGCCTAAAATCGTTCTCAGGATCTTCGGCATTAATTCTGCATTCAATTGCATGTAGTTGAGGTAAATAATTTTTTCCACTAATTTTAATTCCTGCAGCTACTTTAATTTGTTCTTTAATTAAATCAAAATCAACCACTTCTTCTGTTACTGGATGTTCTACCTGTATTCTTGTATTCATTTCCATGAAGTAGAATTTTTTGTGCTTATCAACGAGAAATTCTACTGTTCCAACTCCTTCATATTTAACAGCTTCTGCAGCTTTGATAGCAGCAGTCCCCATTTCTTCTCTTAATTTATCAGTCATAAATGGAGACGGAGTTTCTTCAGCTAATTTTTGATGCCTTCTTTGGATTGAGCAATCTCTTTCTGAAAGATGACATGCCTTTCCTGTTTTATCACCAATAATTTGTATTTCAATATGTCTTGGATCTTCAATAAATTTTTCCATGTACATTGAATCATTAGCAAATGCAGCTTTAGATTCAGTTTTGGCACTTTCCCAAGCATTTTTTAAATCTTTTTCTTTCCAAACTAATCGCATGCCTTTACCCCCTCCTCCTGCAGTAGCTTTTAGCATTACTGGATACCCAATATCTTTTGCTGTTTTTTTACATACTTCAAATGTTTCAATAATTCCTTTTGAGCCAGGAATTGTTGGAACACCCGCATTTTTCATTGTTTCTTTAGCAGCAGCTTTATCACCCATTCCATTAATCATTTCAGGTGATGCTCCAATAAATTTTATGTCATTTTCAGAACATATTTTTGAAAAATTTGCATTCTCAGCAAGAAAGCCATAGCCAGGATGTATAGCATCTGAATTCGTAATTTCAGCGGCTGCAATAATATTAGGAATATTAAGATAGGACTCACTGCTTGCAGCAGGACCTATACAAACTGCTTCGTCAGCAAATCTTACATGAAGACTTTCTTTATCAGCTGTTGAGTACACTGCAACTGTTTTTATATCCATCTCTTTACATGTTCTTATTACACGTAAAGCAATTTCACCTCTGTTAGCAATAAGAATTTTCTTAAACATAGTTGTGAAATTTTATGATATTATGACGGATCAACTAAAAATAATGGTTGATCAAATTCAATTGGTGTAGCGTCATCAACAAGTATTTTTACAATTTTACCAGAGACTTCACTTTCAATTTCATTAAATAATTTCATTGCTTCAATAATACAGATAGTATCTCCTG
>CAZJXE010000138.1:0-3240 GCA_964549835.1 uncultured Weeksellaceae bacterium | reverse complement strand
TATTTAAATTAATAAAATAATTACTATATAATCATAATAATTAATTTACATCAAAATGTTTAATCCATTAAACCTACTTTCAAAAATTATTAAAGGAAGTAATCAAAAAGAGTTGGATCGCATTAATAAAATAGTAAAAAAAATTAATATTTTAGAAAAAGATGTAGAAAAATTAAATGAAATAGAATTTCCAAAAAAAACTAATGAATTTATTGAACGGGTAAAAAATGGCAAAAAACTTGAAGAAATTTTACCAGAAGCCTTTGCTTTAGTTAGAGAGGCTTCAAAAAGAATAAATAATGAAAGACATTTCGATGTTCAATTAATTGGTGGTATTGCACTTCATGAAAATAAAATAGCAGAGATGAAAACTGGAGAAGGTAAAACTTTGACTATTGTTCTTTCGGCATATTTAAATGCTCTCGAAAAAAAAGGAGTCCATATAGTAACTGTAAATGATTATCTTGCAAAAAGAGATAGTATAAATATGGGAAAAATTTATAATTATTTAGGTCTAGAATGTGGATACATTAATACAGGTCAATCGGATATTGATAGAAAAGAAAATTATTCCAAAGATATAACTTACGCTACAAATAGTGAATTAGGTTTTGATTACCTTAGAGATAATATGAAATTTGCTCAAAAGGATATGGTTCAAAGAAAACATAATTACGCAATTGTTGATGAGATTGATTCATGTTTAATTGATGAAGCCAGAACACCTTTGATAATATCAGGTGCCGCTGAAGATAAAACTAGTCAATATATTGCCATAGATAAATTAGTTAAAAATTTAAGCCATGATGATTTTGAAATAGATGAGAAAGATAAAAATATTTTATTAACAAATAAAGGAATAGATAATATAGAAAAAATATTTTCAAATGCTGAAATTTTAAAAAATAATAACTTTTACGATCCAGAAAACTTACATTTGGTTCATCATGTTAATCAAGCACTGAAAGCTAATCACCTTTTTCAAAATGGGAGAGACTATATTGTAAAAGATGATCAAATTGTCATAATTGATGAACAAACAGGCAGACAATTACCGGGAAGAAGATTTGGAGATGGATTGCACCAAAGTTTAGAGGCTAAAGAAAAACTATCTGTAAATGCAGAAAATCAAACGCTTGCTTCAGTTACCTATCAAAATTTTTTTAAACTTTATTCAAAACTTTCAGGATGTACAGGTACAGCCCAAACCGAATCTCAAGAATTTTTTGAAATTTACAATCTTCAAGTAATTTCAATTCCAACAAATAAACAGATGATTAGAAAAGATTGGAATGACCAAATATTCCGAACTATTGAAGAAAAAGATGAAGCAATCGTAAATAAGATTTTAGAATGTAGCAAGTTAGGACAGCCACTTCTTGTGTTTACGGCAAGCATTAATAAATCTGAGCATTACTCTAAGTTGTTAGATAAGAAATCAATTAAACATGTGGTTCTTAATGCAAAAAATCATGAAAAAGAAGCTGAAATTATAGAAAATGCAGGCAGAAAAAATTCTATTATTATAACAACAAGCATATCAGGAAGAGGTGTTGATATAAAATTGGGCGGACAAGATCAAAGCCAAAAAGAAGAAATTAAAAAACTTGGAGGATTGTTTGTTATAGGCACTGAAAGAATGGAAAGTAGAAGAGTAGATAATCAAGCTCGTGGAAGGGCTGGAAGACAAGGAGATGAAGGTAATTCAATATTTTTTGTGAGCATTCAAGATGACCTAATGCGAATTTTTGGAACTGAATCTATGAATAATATTCTAGAAAAACTTGGTTTAAAAGATGGCGAAAGCATAGATCATCCATGGATAAACAAAGCTCTAGAGAGGGCACAACAAAAAGTTGAGGCTAGAAATTTTGATATAAGAAAAACCTTATTAAAATTTGATAATGTATTAAATGATCAAAGACAAGTAATTTTTAGTCAAAGAAATAACGTTATTAATAATGATAATACAAATACACTTTCGGATGACTTTCTTCAGGAAATTATTGATAATTTAAAAGAAACTAAAACAAAGTATCTGGCCAAACCTAACTCTAGTGAATTTTCAAATCAATTTAAATCCTTATTTAGAAAATCTTTTAATCAAGAAGAAATTGAGAAATTAATAAATTTAAAAACTACAGATTTTGAAAATTTAATTAAAGAAAAATTTCTAGAAAAAAGGAATGAAAGAATAAAATTGATAGGAGAAGAAAAAGCAAAAGAAATTGAAAAAAGAATATTTTTACAAGTAATTGATGAAAATTGGAAAATGCATATTCAGTATCTCGAACAACTTAGACAAGTTATAGGATTAAGATCTTATGGTCAGAGAGATCCTTTAGTTGAGTATAAAAAAGAAGCATTTAATTTATTCGAAAATTTACTTGTCAAACTTAAATCAGATTTGGTTACTTTGTTAATTAATATGAAGATAGTAGATAGTTCTGAGGACGAAGATAATTTCAAAAATAAACAAAATGAGAATTTTGAAAAACTCTCTTCAAAAAAAATTGGAAGAAACGAACCTTGTCCCTGCAATTCAGGAAAAAAATATAAACACTGTCATGGATCTTTATAATAAAATAATTATTAATGATAAAAAAAATAATATTGCAGTAGCAATATAAATAGTCTTTTGGTGTTTAACTAATCTGTCCAGTGCATTTTGTTTCATTGATAGTTTATCCATATCTGCAGTCTTAGTGAATCCTGAGGTCCTTCCAATTGATAAAAATTTATTTTTTCTATGATTAATAATTTCATTTTTATCCATTTGTAAAAAAAAATCTAAATTTTTTTTTATAGAACTTCTTACATTATCTAAAATTAAATCTTTATCTCTATGGGCTCCGCCAACTGGTTCAGGAATAATCTCATCAATAATATTAAGGCTTAGAAGGTCTTTTGAAGAAAGTTTCATAGCCGTTGATGCTTCTAATGTTTTTTTTGGATCCCTCCATAGAATTGTTGCACATCCTTCTGGAGAAATAACTGAATAAATAGAATTCTGAAACATTAAAACTTTATTCGCAGAGGCCAAAGCGATTGCACCTCCTGATCCACCCTCTCCTATAATTATTGAAATTGTAGGTACAGACAACTCCATGCAACACTCTATAGATTTTGCAATTGCCTCTGCTTGACCCCTTTCTTCTGCTCCAACTCCCGGATATGCTCCAGGTGTATCAATAAAAGATACTATTGGAATATTGAATTTATCTGCAAGCTTCATCAATC
>CAZJXE010000137.1:2165-3240 GCA_964549835.1 uncultured Weeksellaceae bacterium | reverse complement strand
AAATTCAAGAAATTGTTGGTGGAAGAAAAGATTATAAAATAGACTGCCTTGCTGCCGACTTTAAAGATTGGGAAATAAGCTGGTAGTTTTATTGTAGCTTTTTTCTAACAATTTCAGCAATTTTTTTACCATCTGCTTTTCCACCCAATTGTTTAGATGATAAGCCCATTACCATACCCATATCTTTCATTGATGAGGCTCCACAATCATCTATAATTTTATTTACTATTTGCTCAACTTCATCATCAGAAAGTTGTTTCGGTAAATAAAGCTCGAGATGCTTTAACTGCTCTATCTCATCTTTTTCAAGATCCTTTCTATTTTGCTCATTATAAATTTGAGCTGAATCCTTTCTTTGCTTAACTAGCTTAGAAATTATTTTAAGAGCTATCTCATCACTTATTTCACTTCTACCATCCTTAGATGCTTCCAAAAGAAAAGCAGACTTAACTGATCTTAAAGCAGCCAATTTTTCAACATTTTTAGCTAACATTGCTTTTTTAATATCAGAATTAATTAAATCTTGAATAGTCATTTATTTATATTTTATATTGTTATTAGTTAAATTTTTTAATGCATCCTTTGCATAGATATAATTTGGATTAATCTCAACTGATCTCTTATAATCTACCTCTGCTTGCGCTATATTTCCTAAAGTTTCAAAACATATACCTCTAGCATAATATGCTTCGTAAAAAGCTGAATTTGAATAAATAGCATCAGCAAAATTATTTACTGCTATTTCATGCAAATCTAATTCCATATGTATAAAGCCTATATTATAGTGTGTATTGGCATTAAAGCTATCGTAAGTTAATAAATCATTATATGTAGATAGTGCCTCATTATAGAGCAAATTATTTTGGTAATATAGAGCAAGATTGTAGAGAACAATTGTATTTGAAGAATCTATATTTAATGCGTTTTTATAAAAAGTTTTTGTTAAAGTATCATTTTTAGATTGATAAATTAATCCCATCTCAATATAAGGTTCAATAAAATCTGGATTAACATTAATACTATTTTGAAAGCAATTTATTGAGGCTTCAAATTGACCTAACTTTTTAAACGCATA
>CAZJXE010000137.1:0-2065 GCA_964549835.1 uncultured Weeksellaceae bacterium | reverse complement strand
CTATTTAATAAAGGGATTACATCATTTGGATTATCATTTACCTTCTCAGAAAGTAAAGTGATTTCAGATTTAGATTTTATATTATCTTTATCAGTGTTAGCACAAGAAAAAAATATTAAGAAAATTAGAGAAATAGAAAATATTCTCATATTAGAAATTAAGAAGGTATTTCTTTAATTTTTGTTTCTAATTCTTCACAGAGTTCAGGATTGTCAGTAATCATTTGCTTAACTGCATCTCTTCCCTGTCCTAATTTAGTATCATTATAACTAAACCAAGATCCACTTTTATTAATAATATCAGCATCAACGGCTTTATCTAAAATTTCTCCGGATCTTGATATACCCTTTCCAAACATAATATCAAATTCAACCTTTTTAAAAGGAGGAGCTACTTTATTTTTAACTACCTTAACTCTTGTTCTATTACCAGTTATATTCTCGCCATTTTTAATCGCACCAATTCTTCTAATATCAAGTCTTATTGAAGAATAGAATTTTAAAGCATTTCCTCCAGTGGTTGTTTCTGGATTTCCAAACATAACTCCAATTTTCATTCTGATTTGATTAATAAATATACAAGTACATCCTGTTTTACTAATAGTAGCTGTTAATTTTCTTAATGCCTGAGACATTAATCTTGCATGCAATCCCATTTTAGAATCACCCATCTCCCCATCAATTTCAGATTTTGGAGTAAGAGCAGCAACAGAATCGACGACCACTAAGTCAACTGCACCAGAGCTTATTAAATGATCTGCAATTTCTAATGCTTGTTCTCCATTATCTGGCTGTGAAATAAGTAAGTTATCTATATCAACACCCAGTGAAGAAGCATAAACAGAATCAAATGCATGTTCAGCATCAATAAATGCAGCTATTCCTCCTTGTTTTTGAACTTCTGCAATAGCATGAATTGTTAATGTAGTTTTTCCTGAAGATTCCGGGCCATATATCTCAACGACTCTGCCTCTTGGATATCCTCCAACACCTAGAGCTAAGTCTAAACCTATTGATCCCGTTGGTATAACTTCTATATCTTCTGCAATTTTATCACCAAGTTTCATTACAACTCCTTTGCCATAGGACTTTTCTAATTTTCCTAGAGTAAGTTCTAAAACTTTTAACTTAGCATTTTTTTCTTTTTCACTCATATAAATAATTTTATACAAATTACATAAAATATACTATAATCATCAAGTAATTATAAATGTAATTATTAACAAAAAGGGCAATTAAAAATTAATTGAGTGAAAACAAAAATTTATTATCTACAGTAGATTTAGTTGTATTAGCATAAGATAAAATAAAGTCTAAAGTTTTTTTAGAAGGTGTGATTATTTTTTCTTTTGATTTTTTTACGTTAGATTTTTGATTTTTGTGACTCTTAGTAAAGTTTTTATTCATATATATAGTTTAGATTAATACATGAATAACGAAAAAGAAAAAAAATTATTATATAAAAATTCTAATTATGTAAATCGACATGATGCTTTTTACTTAAAGCTCTTAAGTTTATGAGAGCATAACGCATTCTACCTAGAGCAGTATTAATTGAAATATCAAAATGTTCGGCGATTTTTTTAAAACTTAATTCTTCATAATATCGCATTTTCAGTACATCTTTCTGGTCCTTAGGCAATTTATCAACAAGAGAGTTCAAATCATTAAAAATTTGATCTTTTATAAGCTTTTCATCAGCATTTATTTTGTTATCCTTAATCACATCAAAAATATTAAAATCATTATTTGATCTTACCATTTGCATTTTCTTTTGTCTTCTAAAGTGATCTATTACAAGATTGTGAGCAATCCTCATAACCCAAGGAAGGAACTTACCTTCCTCATTATATTTGCCTTTTTGCAATGAATTTACAACTTTAACATACGTATCTTGGAAAATATCTTCACTTAGATCTTTGTTCTTGATCTTTGACATAATAAATGCAAATACTCGATTTTTATGTCTATTCAAAAGGATTTCAAAGGATTTATTATCTCCGTTGATATACTTCTTTACTAATTCTTGGTCTGAAATATTACTTAATAGCATACTACTTTAATTT
>CAZJXE010000136.1:0-3249 GCA_964549835.1 uncultured Weeksellaceae bacterium | reverse complement strand
AATTAGAAGGAGATAAATTAATTGCACATTGTTTAAAAACAGAAAAAAATAAAATTAATAAATCAAACCAAAAAAAATATACAATTTTAATTGGTCCAGAAGGCGATTTTACAGAAAATGAAATAAATTTAGCATTAAAAAACGGTTTTAAAGCTACAACACTTGGAAAGAGTAGGTTAAGAACAGAAACTGCAGGTATTATTGCAACTCATTCAGTAAATTTACAATTTTAATCATGTTACTAAGAATTGTTTTTTTTGTTTTCTTGCCGTTTTATGTTTTTTCTCAAAACACTTATTCACTTGCAATTTTAAAATATAATGGTGGTGGTGATTGGTATGCAAATCCAACAGCTTTACCTAATTTAATTGAATTTACTAATAAAAATATTGGAACTAACATTAAAAAAAATCCAGAAATAGTTGATGTAGGAAGTTTAGATCTTTATAATTTTCCTTTTATTCATATGACTGGTCACGGAAATGTGATTTTTAATGATGATGAAGCAAATAATTTAAGAAAATATCTACTAGCTGGTGGTTTTTTGCATGTTGATGATAATTATGGAATGGATGAATTTTTTAGAAGAGAATTAAAAAAAGTATTTCCTAATAAAGAATTAGTTAAAATTAATTTTAATCATAATATTTTTAATCAGTCCTATAATTTTACAAATGGATTACCAAAAATTCATGTGCATGATGCTAAACCAGCTGAAGCCTTAGGTATTTTTGATAATGGTAGACTAATTTGTTTATATACCTACGAATCTGATTTAAGTGATGGATGGGAAGATCCTGAAGTTCATAATGATAGTTATGAGACAAGATTAAAAGCGCTTAAAATGGGATCAAATATTATTGAATATGTTTTTAAAGGAATAGATTAAATCAATTCTTGATCGATACTTAAATTTTTAAGAAAACTGATAGATTTTTCAATATCATTATTTAAAACTCTGTCTTTGTCGATAAACCTAACCTCTTTTCTATATATTTCTAAAACACTTTCAATAAATTCAGATGATGACTCTTTTCTAAAAGATATAGCCTGTGCAGCATTAAGTAGCTCAATAGCGAGAATCTTTTCAAGATTATTTACTACCTTAAATAACTTAGTAGCAGCATTTGCACCCATACTAACATGATCTTCCTGGCCATTAGACGAAACAATACTATCAACAGAAGCGGGAGTACATAATTGCTTGTTTTGACTAACAATGCTGGCAGCAGTATATTGAGTTATCATCATTCCCGAATTTAATCCAGCATTTGAAATTAAAAATGAAGGTAGTCCTCTTTCTCCGGCAATTAATTTGTATGTTCTCCTTTCAGAAATTGAACCAAGCTCAGAAAGTGCAATTGCTAGATAATCCATAGACATTGCTAAAGTTTGTCCGTGAAAATTACCCCCAGAAATAATCTTATCTTCATTTTCAAAAATATTTGGATTATCAGTAACTGAATTAATTTCTATATTAAAAATAGATTCAACATGTGAAATAACATCTTTTGTTGCCCCATGAACCTGAGGAATACATCTAAATGAATATGGGTCTTGAACATGTTTTTCTGTTCTTTTCTGAATCTTACTTCCTTGTAAAAATTCTCTAATATTGCTTGCTGTTTTTATTTGACCTACATGAGGTCTTAATTTTTGGATTAATTTATCATATGCGTCACCTCTACAATCAAATGCTTCCAAAGAAATTGCCGAAATTAAATCAGCTAGATATGAAAGTTTTTTGGCTTTTACTAAAGCCCAAACTCCATAAGAACTCATAAATTGAGTTCCATTTAATAATGCAAGACCTTCCTTTGCTTCTAAATTTAAAGCACTCCATCCAAATTCTTTTAAGACTTTAGATGAATTTTTCCTTTTATAGTATCCATTTTTACCAACTATTGGAACATCCACCTCTCCTAATCCCAAAAGAGGAAGCGACATATGGGCAAGAGGAGCCAAGTCTCCTGAAGCTCCCAAGCTACCCTGCTCATAAATAACAGGAAGAACTCTATTGTTATACATATCAATTAATCTTTCAACAGTACTTTGATTTACTCCTGAATTACCATAAGACAAAGATTGAATCTTTAATAAAAGAATAAGCCTAACTAATTCACATGGGACCTCATCTCCTAATCCACAAGCATGTGACATAACAAGATTT
Organism: uncultured Weeksellaceae bacterium; assembly: GCA_964549835.1. Classification (GTDB taxonomy): domain Bacteria; phylum Bacteroidota; class Bacteroidia; order Flavobacteriales; family BACL11. The sequence goes on along the minus strand of CAZJXE010000136.1, from coordinate 1,079 downwards.
CTTTGAAGCTGACCTAAATCGTCATTAGAAATTTTTTGATCATATAATGATCCAAATCCTGTATTTATACCATAAATAGGATTATTAGTTGATTCTATTTTCTTAGTTAAATAATCTTTTGAACTTTTAATTCTTTTTTTAGCTATTGAAGAAATAGAAAGATTTAAGTCTTTAGAAATAATCTCATTTATTAAATCAACAGACAATATATTTTCCCCAACTTTATAAGTTTTCATCCGATGATAAAAAATTAATTAATTCAGAGACCTTCATTTGTCTTTGATCCCCACTTCGCATGTCTTTAATTGTTAATTCGCCAGATTTTATTTCGTCTTCTCCAATCATAACAACAAATTGAACTCTCTTTTTATTTGCATAATTCATTTGTTTTTTAATCTTATCATCTGTTGGATATAATTCTGAATTAATATTATTTTCTCTTAACTGTTTTAGTAATGCAAGACAATATGAGGCTTCTTCTTCTCCAAAATTTAAAAACAAAACTTGTGAGGAAACATCAATATTTTTAGGAAATAAATTAAGTTCATCCATTACTAAAAATATCCTATCAATTCCAAAAGAAATACCAACACCAGAAACATCATTTAAACCAAATATGCTAGTTAAATCATCATATCGACCACCGCCAGCAATACTACCAATATTTATATCTGATGATTTTACTTCAAAAATTGAACCCGTATAATAATTAAGTCCTCTTGCCAAAGAAATATCAAATTTCACTTCAGAATTTTTAAGACTTAATTTATCAATTTTTTTAATTATAAAGTCTAATTCTGCTGCTCCTTTATTGCCGATTTCAGAATCATTTAATAAAGCTTTCAAATCATTAACATCTCTAATATTTAAAAAACTATCAAGAATATTTAATTTGTCTTTTTGAACTCCAATTTTAACTAATTCATTTTTTACATTCTCAATACCTATTTTTTCAAGCTTGTCAAGAATTATTACAAAATCATTAAAAATATTTGTTGATGACATCATTTCAATCATAGCAGACAAAATCTTTCTATTATTTATCAAAATTTCAACATTAGGAATATTTAAATCTGAAA
>CAZJXE010000135.1:0-3252 GCA_964549835.1 uncultured Weeksellaceae bacterium | reverse complement strand
ATATGCAATGCCATAGGCTTTAAGATGGTTAGATTGTTCTCCATCCATATTAATTAATATGTATGAAGCATTTACATAGAAGAAATTAAAAAGAAATAAAAAAAATAAAAAATTTCGTTTAGAAAAATTAAAATGGAGCTTTGTCATCATTATCATTGTTCATACTAGAAGAGACGGTTGAAATCATAGATTCATCGTCAAGATTACTGGAAAAATTATCAAAATAATCTATATCAGAAAACTTGGCAAACTCAGCAGTAAATTTTAATCTTATGTTATCTAAAGCTCCATTTCTATGCTTTGCAATAATAATTTCAGCTTGGCTTCTTGAGTCATCTCCATTATCCCATTCATATATTTTATAGTATTCAGGTCTATATATAAAAGTAACTATGTCTGCATCTTGTTCTATGGCACCTGATTCTCTTAAGTCTGAAAGCATAGGTCTTTTACTTCCAGTACCTGTTCTGCTTTCAACACCTCTATTAACTTGAGATAAAGCAATTACAGGTATTTTTAACTCTTTAGCAATTCCTTTTAATGATCTTGAAATAGTAGAAATTTCTTGTTCACGGTTACCCGCATTTCCACCTGCACTCATTAGTTGTAAATAATCAATTAAAATAATCTCAACATTATGATTTTTTACTAATCTTCTAGCTTTAGCTCTAAGTTCAAAAACAGTTAAAGCAGGAGTGTCATCAATATATATTTGTGCATCAGATAATTGCTTAATCTTTTCATGTAATTGAACCATTTCATAATCTTTCAAATCTCCTCTTCTTAATTTAGAAGCTGATAATTCTGCTTCACTTGCAATTAATCTTGATACTAATTGTTCTGAAGACATTTCAAGAGAAAAGAAGCCAATTGCCTTTTCATGATTAATAGCAATATTTCTTGCCATACTTAAAGCAAACGCTGTTTTACCCATTCCAGGACGAGCAGCTACAATTACAAGATCTGAATTTTGCCACCCAGAAGTTACTCTATCCAATTTTGTAAAGCCAGAAGGAACACCACTTAATCCATCTTCTTTTTGTCTCAATACTTCAATATTGTCTAAAGCCCCTTTGATAAGAATACTCATTTTATCATAACTTTTTCTTAAAGTACCTTCAGTTACATTAAATAATTTTTCTTCAGCTGTATTTAATAAATCAAAAATATCAATAGTATCATTAAATGCATCTCCAATAATATTATTAGAAATACTTATAAGTGACCTTTTGATAAATTTCTCTGCAATTATTCTTGCGTGAAATTCGGTATTTGATGATGATGAGATATTATTCGTTAATTGACTTATATAAATCATTCCTCCAACAGAATCTAAAGCATCCATCCTCTTTAGTTCTTCTGAAACAGTAAGAATATCAACTGGCTTACTATTGTTAAAAAGATTGATAATAGCTTCAAAAATCTTTTGATTGTCAGGTTTATAAAAATATTCTGGTTGTAAGCTGTCAATTGTATCAGATAATGATTCGTTGTCAATCATTAATGCACCAAGAACAGCTTCTTCAAGTTCTAAAGCTTGTGGTTGTAATTTGCCATCAATTTTTTGAGTTGATGTAGCACTAATTAATTTTTTTCCAATTCTTTTTGCCATATTATTTATAAATTCCCATATTACTAAATTTATCCATTCTTTTCTTAACTAATTTATCGATGGACAATTTTTGTAATTCATTTAATGAACTCAAAATTTCTTTTTTTACTAAATTGAATGTTTTTTCAGGCTCAGAATGAGCTCCAGACAATGGTTCTTTAATAATTTTATCAACTAGTTTGTTTTTTTTCATATCCTTTGCAGTAAGCTTTAGTGCATCAGCCGCTTTTTCTTTAAAATCCCAGCTTCTCCATAAAATTGTTGAACAATTTTCAGGAGAAATTACAGAATACCATGAATTATTTAGCATTAGTACATGATCTCCAACTCCAATTCCTAATGCTCCGCCAGAAGCTCCTTCTCCAATAATAACACATATAATTGGAGTTTTTAATCTGGTCATTTCAATAATATTTCTAGCGATAGCCTCACCTTGCCCTCTTTGTTCAGCTTCTAAGCCAGGAAATGCCCCAGGTGTATCAATTAAAGTAATAACAGGTTTATTAAATTTTTCTGCTAATTTCATAAGTCTAAGAGCTTTTCTGTATCCTTCAGGATTAGCCATGCCAAAATTTCTGTATTGTCTTTCTTTTGTATTTCGACCCTTTTGTTGACCTATAAACATTACTGTTTGTTTGGCAATTGTACCCCATCCTCCTATCATTGCTTTATCATCTTTAATATTTCTGTCACCATGAAGTTCTATGAAATCACCATCTGTCAGAGCTTTGATATAGTCTAAGCTATATGGCCTATTTGGATGTCTTGATAATTGGACTTTTTGCCATGAAGAAAGATTATTGTATATCTTTTCTTTTTTTTCTTGAATTTTCTTTTTAATATCATCAATTGTTTTGCTCACATCAATATTGTCAATATCAGCTAATTCTTTTGCTTGAATTAATTTGTTATTTAATTCTTCAATAGGCTTTTCAAAATCAAGATATTGCATTCAAAATTTTTTACAGAATATCAAATATAAATAAAATGATTTGTCAATGCATATAAAAAAACAGATGATTATTTTTGTTGTTGAAAACTATTTTTATGATTCTATTTCCAAACGCAAAAATTAATATTGGTTTAAATATTATTTCAAAAAGAGAAGATAGTTTTCATGATCTTTCATCCGTATTTTATCCAATTTTAAATTGCTATGATATAATAGAAATTATAAAATCTGACAAATTTATTTTTACTTCCTCTGGTTTGAAAGTGCCTCATAAAGACAATCTATGTATTAAAGCATTTGAGTTAATACAATCAAATTATAATATTTCTCCAGTACATATTCATTTACACAAACTTATACCAATAGGTTCTGGTCTTGGCGGGGGATCATCTGATGCTTCTTTTGTACTTAAAGCTCTAAATGAAATTTTTAATTTGGATTTAAATTTTAAAGAACTTGAAAAAATATCTTTAGAAATTGGATCTGATTGTCCTTTTTTTATTGATAATTCTCCAAAAATAGTTTCTGGAAAGGGCGAAATAATGAGCAAAATAGATTTAGATTTATCTGATTATGAAATTAAGTTAATTCATTCTAAAATTAATATTAGTACTAAAGAAGCCTTTTCAAATATTCAACCAAAAAAAATAGATTTTAAGCTTCAAGAAAAGATATTACAACCAATAAA
>CAZJXE010000134.1:0-3256 GCA_964549835.1 uncultured Weeksellaceae bacterium | reverse complement strand
AATAGCCAATCATTAGCATATCAAGTCTAGTAACAATCATAATTGATAAACCACCGGCAAAAACATACAAGCCAAATTTGAAAAGTTCATCAAAATTTAAATCAGATAATTTAAATGAAATCGATACCCTTTTATTTAAAAAGTTAATTAAAGAAAGAACAAATAACTTAATTAAATATCCAGAGACATATAATAATAAAAAAGTGGAAAAATCAATATACTTGAAACCATGTAAAACTAAAATTATTAAAGTATAGGTTTTTAAAAAAAATTCATTTAAAACAACTGGAGTAATAGCATCAAGATAAGATCTAGAAAGAGCCGAAAAAATCTCATAAAATGAAATACAAAAAATCAAGATTAAAACATACATAAAATTTTCTTGAAGAAGAGGATCCATTTTAAAGGCAAGAAAAATCTCATTTTTCAGAAATATATAAAGTAATGTAACAAATAATAGACCTATTGATGGTATTAACATACTATACATTAACAGTTTTGATTTATCTCTGTATACAGGAAAAAACTTAAGTAGAACTTTAGGAATTCCAAATGAAGTAAATGTTGAGAGTACTAAAGCATAAGCTACAATTAACTGAATCAAACCCCAATGTTCGGGCTGGTCATTAAACACATTAGGATATATAAGTACTGTATTAATAGCGCCAATAGACATACCCAAATAAAAAATTATTGAATTTCTAATACTTTGTTTTCTTATTACTCCCATTATAATTTTTCTAATAAATTAACTAGCTTTTTAGTTAAATTTTTTCTAGAGTATTCTCCATCTTCTACTTGCTTAATATTGTTTTCATTTCTAAAAACTGCTAAAATATTTTTCTTTATGTTTATAAGTTCATCATTATATGAATGATATAGTCCATATCCCTTTTTAAATAAATTTTTAATATCACTTTTTTCAGGGCCAAATGCTATTATACTCTTTTTTGTTGCAATATATTCAAAAACTTTTCCTGGATAATTACCTTCTCCACTAATTGAATTAAATAATAGTAACAATAATAAATTTGCCTTAGAATATTCAAGCAAAACATCTTTATGACTTAAGTATCCTAACAAAACTAATTTTGATTTTAAATTTGAATAGCTATTAATTTCTTTAATAATATTAGAATCAATATTTCCAGAAAGTCTAATTTCTAAACGCTCATCAAATTCAGTATTCTCTTTACATAAATCATTTAAAACAGACCATAAATTGGAAGGGTTTCGTAAATGATTCATAATACCATAATGTCCTATTATAAATTTATTTGTATCTGTTGATTTAAAATCTATAAAGTCTTGATGATCATAACCATTTGTAATAACCTCAACATTTCTAGCGCCTAATTTTACAAAATCACTAGCCCATGTCTCGCTAACAGTTAAAACTAAATCAGCATACTTTAAGACTTCTGACTCCAATTTTTTATGAATTCTTTTTGATCTATTATTTAAATTAAAATCTTCTAAAATATCTAGTTTCGTCCATGGATCTCTAAAATCAGCTATCCATTTAATATGACCATATATTTTCTTTAGCTCTAAAGCTATTAAATGCATCGAGTGAGGCGGTCCAGTAGAAATAACATAACTTATTTCTTTTTCCTTAATTATTTTTTTAAGTGAATTAAATGTTGGTTTAATCCAAAATTTCTTAGGATCTGGAATAAAAAAATTTCCTCTTAACCAGTTTAAAGCTTGAATTTTTAATGAACTATCTTTAGAAATCAAGCCAGATGTTTGTGATTTTTTCTTTTTACCAAAGATTTTATCCTTTATTGAATAAGGCTCCCAAATAGGAAGTTTAATTACTTCTATTTTATTGGAAACTTCTTTTACAAGCTCTGAGTCCTTTAATTCAATGTATGGGTTCTCTGGAGTAACTACTATAGGCTTACAATCATAATTTAATAAGTACTTACTGAACTTTAACCATCTTTGAACTCCAGATCCTGAATTGGGAGGCCAATAATATGAAATAATTAAAATTTTTTTCATTTTATCTTAAACTCCTTGAACAATGCAAAAAATAACAGGAGTATTAATGATATAGAAGAAGCTAATGAAATACGTTCGCCATTAACAAAAACTGAAGGCTCAAATTTAAATTCAATTAAATGATTACCAGCAGGAACTTTCATTCCTCTAAGAACGTAATTGGCTCTAAAATGATCTGACTTTACACCATCAATATATGCATTCCATCCATCCTTGTAATAAATTTCTGAAAATATAGCTATTCCAGCTTTATTTGAATTAGAAGTATATTTTAGATAATTTGGTTGATATGAGTCTAATTTTATTGTTCCAGAAAAAGAATTATCTATTTGAATTGTTTGATCACTAAATCGTTTATCTAAAATCATTGTTTTTGAAGGATCAAAACTTCCTAATGCTGCAATTTCATCATCAGCATTTTCAACAACATTAATTTCCTTTACAAACCACGCATTACCCAAAGCACCTGAGTTCATTTGTGCTCGACCGTCCTGGGTTATAAAGTACTTTGTATTTAGCATATTTAATACATTCATATTACCTCTAGAAATATGAAACTCAATAAGTTCCTGATAACGCTTTAATTTAGCGCCATGATAACCTCCAATTGATTTGTGAAAAAATGAAGTACTGGCATCATTAAATGTACTTACACTTTGATTGAAAACTCTAAAATTTGGATCTTTATCTTTTAATATAAAATTATCAGCTTGAGTAGGCTTGTAGGGATTCTTAACCTTATTTTTTCTTACAAAATGTTCTTCATTTAGATATCTTTTATTAACACCCCACATATCGGCTATTAGCAAGCCTCCAATTAATAAAATAACATATTTCTTACTAATTTTTTCTTTTATAAAGAAAAACAAAACACCAAATGATAATGCTATAAAAATAAATGATCTCCATGCATCAGTGCTTAATAAAGAAGACCTGTCAGCAACTAAACCATCTAGAAAACCATCAGGAGTTTTAACACCATTAGAAATTGGAGAGAGATCTTTGTCAGATAAAAAATCTAAAAACATAGTAGGGAATAATGCAAAAAATAAAGCAACACCACCTGTTATATAAAATGCATTTTTCAACTTATTTAAATTACTTTCTTTATTATCATCCATTAAAAATTTATTTAATGCTAAAAAAGCTAAAAACGGGATTGTAAATTCAGCAATAACAAGAATCATAGATACCGCTCTAAACTTATTATATCCAGGAAAATGATCTAGAAAAAACTCTGTTAATGGCA
>CAZJXE010000133.1:0-3297 GCA_964549835.1 uncultured Weeksellaceae bacterium | reverse complement strand
CCAATTATTGATATTTTAATTGGAGTTGGTTCTAATGAATTAGATATGTATATAAAACCTATCAAAAATTTAGGTTATACATACATTAAAGATTATGAAATAGAAACACCTAATAGAAGATTCTTCTTTTATGAAAAAAATAAGAAAAGAATAGCGCATATTCATTTGGTAAAAAAAAATAGTAGATGGTTTAAAAGACATTTAGCATTTAGAAATGAATTAAGATCAAATGAAATTATTAGAAAAAAATATCAAAGATTAAAATATTCACTTTCAAAAAAGGAATGGAAAAATGGAAATGAATATGCAGATGCAAAAACAAAATTTATTAGATCTGTTGAGAAGATTCTACTGATCTAATTTTGTTTATATTTTACAAATTCTTAAAATATTAATTAAACGATTACACATACTTTTTAAGTAATTTTGCAAATATAAAACAGTTAGTAATTTTCAAATAATTCAAGTGAAAATGAACAGTAAAAAATATAGTCGAAAAAAATTCATTACTTTTTTAGGAAAAATGACTTTAGGAGCTGCTATTGTTCCTCCTTTTTTAATGTCATGCGGAAACACAAGTATACCAATTAATGTAGGTGAGCTATCCAACGAACAACTAGAGAGGTTAAAGAATCTGTCCTTGCAAGGATTATTGCCAACAGACGAAGATGATTTACTGCTCACTAAGGGTTTGAATTATCACACCATTGTTAAATGGAATGATAAAATCAGTAATGAAGATACTTTTGGGTTCAACTGTGATTTTACTTCCTTTATTCCGCTTGACCCCAAAAATCCTAATGATGGATTATTATGGGTTAATCATGAATACATAAATCCTTTATTTGTTTCTGGCTACAACTATAGAGATCCAAAACAATCCAAAACTCAACAACAAGTAGATAAAGAAATGTATAATGTTGGAGGAAGCATCGTCAGAATTCGTAAAGAAAAAGGGAAATGGGAAATTGTTCATAACGATCCTCACAATAGGCGAATAACTGCTCAAACTCCAATGGAATTGAATTGGGACAAACCTTTAAAAGGAAAGACAACTGTTAAAGGTACACTAGCGAATTGTTCTGGAGGAATTACACCTTGGAATACTTTTTTGACTTGCGAAGAAAACTATGACAGTTACTACGGTGATACTGAATATGATGAAAACAATAACCCTATTAAAATCGCTAGTCGCTATGGTTGGGATAAATTTTATGATTATCCTCCTGAACATTATGGTTGGGTAGTAGAAATAGACCCAAAAGGAGGAATGGCAAAAAAGCACATTGCTTTGGGGAGATTTGCACATGAATGTTGTACCTTATTTCAATTAGAAGATAATAGAATAGTAGCTTACACAGGAGATGATAAAAGCGATGAACATTTATACAAGTTTGTTTCTTCTAAACCTAATTCATTGAAGGAAGGAACGCTTTATGTTGCTGATATAGAAAATGGAAAATGGTTAGCATTGGATTGGGAAAATCAAGCTATACTAAAAAGTAAATTTAAAGACCAAACAGAGGTTTTAGTTAGAGCTAGAGATGCTTCCAAATTGTTAGGAGCTACTGAATTAAATAGACCTGAAGATATTGAGATAGACCCGATTACAGGAAATATTTTTGTGTCTCTTACAAATAATAAACTCAAGGGAGACTATCACGGTTCTATTTTAAAAATTGAAGAAAAGAATGGCGCATTTGATTCATTAACCTTTAATGCTTCTACATATATGGCTGGAGGGGAAGAAAGTGGTTTTTCTTGCCCTGATAATTTGGCCTTTGATTTTTCTGGCAATCTTTGGATAACTTCAGATATGTCAGGATATTCCATGAATAAAATTGATGGCCCATATATGCCATTTAAGAATAATAGCTTGTTTGTAATCCCGCGTTACGGTAATGAAGCTGGAAAGGTTATTCGTATAGCCTCTGCACCAACAGATGCCGAACTTACAGGCCCTTGGTTTGCTCCCGACGGAAAAACACTTTTCCTAAGTGTTCAGCACCCAGGAGAACGAACTACTGACTTAAATAATCCAACAAGTAAATGGCCTTTTGATGAAGACAAAATACCCAAACCATCTGTTGTTGCAATCACTGGTGATTTGATTGAAAAGATGAATAATCTGAACATATTAGAAAAGGATTAATTCAGTCAATTAGTTATATTTTTCACACATCTAAATCCAACGTGGAATAATGAACTTTCAGGTGTGGTTGCAGACCTTGCAGAAAGTCTGAAACCATAACAATAATTTGGATTACATAAAAAAGAACCACCTCTTTGAGCTTTTCCTTCAAGTTCAATTGGAAATATTTGTGAATTTCCTTCATATGGTAAATGCCAATTACTACACCATTCCCAAACATTTCCTGCCATATCAAAAATTCCTAAAGAATTTGCTTCAAAATGACTAATCGGTGTGGTATATTTAAATCCATCTTGAAAACCGATTGTATTTGGATATCCAGAAGTCCAAGTATTACACATATACTTATCATTAACAATAGGTTCATTTCCCCAATAAAATAATTGATTTTTCTTTTGTCCCCTTTCACTTGCAGCGTACTCCCATTGAACTTCACTTGGTAGAGTTTTATCACAAAATCTACAATATTCTAAGGCATCATTCCAGCTTACTTGAGTAACAGGATGATTATTTGGAGCATTTTTTTTAGTCTTTCCTAAGGGGTATTCCCAATTTGCCCCATCAACTAACTGCCAGGTATTAATAGAATCATCATATACAATTGCATTACCAAATATTTCTGCTTCTGTGGTATAATTACTTGCATTAATAAAATTTTTAAAATCTTGTACCGTGACAAGGTTTTTATCAATTAGGAAACTTTGAATTATAACTTCACGTTCAGGTTTTTCTCTTTCTAATCCTGTATTACTTCCAAAATTAAACTTACCTCCTTTAACGAATACCATTTTATTAGTATCATATATTTCATTAACATTTGAAATAATATCGTTTTCATTGATGTTTTCAATTTTATAAAATTTTTCATTTGAGGAAACAGATTTTTTTTGGTTATTAAGATTTACACAACTTGAAAAAATAAGTATAGATACAAAAAAAATTATCCTTAGAAACGAGAACATAAACAGAGATTGAAAAAAATTATTTTTTAATATTATTCTTCTCTTTATAAACTTTAGGCTCATTATAAACTCTGCGAATAACTGTATCTGTCATTTTTCTCATTTGTTCAATTGAGCCATCGTCTTTATATTCTTTTCTTACAGCTTCAAGCTCTTTTTTCAAACTTTCAATCAGCTCTGGTG
>CAZJXE010000132.1:0-3299 GCA_964549835.1 uncultured Weeksellaceae bacterium | reverse complement strand
TATTTTATCATGAAATCATCAATTCAAATTAAAAAGATTGGTCAAAATGTTGTTAGTATTGAGCATCAACAAATAAAAAATTTAGTTGGAAGAATTGATGATAATTTTGCTAGTGCAGTTGAGTTAATTTCAGAATCGGGTGGACGTCTTATTGTTGCTGGTGTTGGTAAAAGCGCTAATATTTCTAATAAACTTGTTGCTACTTTTAATTCAACGGGGCAACCCTCTGTCTTTGTACATGCTGCAGATGCAATTCACGGTGATTTAGGAATTATTCAAAACGCAGATGTTGTATTGTGTTTATCAAAAAGTGGTAATACAAATGAAATAAAATCGTTTATTAATAATGTAAAAATATTGGGAAATAAAATTATTTCTATTTGTGGAAACCAATCTTCTTTTCTTGTAGAAAATTGTGATATAAATATTGATGCAACTGTTTCTGAAGAAGCATGCCCACACGATCTTGCTCCAACTTCATCTACAACAGCACAGCTAGTATTGGGAGATGCATTAGCAATATGTTTATTAGAATATAAAGGGTTCTCAAAACAAGATTTTGCTAAATTCCATCCCGGAGGAATACTTGGAAAGAAATTAACTTTAACAGTTAAAGATTTAATAAACATAAATAAACCTTTAGTTAAAGAAGATGCTGAAATAAAGGATGTAATTATTGAAATCTCTAAAAATAGACTTGGGGCAACCGCAGTATGTAATGCAGATAATAATTTAGTTGGAATAATAACTGATGGAGATCTTAGAAGGTGTTTTGAAAAAAATACTGATTTTAAAAACTTATTATCTAAAGATATAATGACAAATAAGCCTAGATCAATTACATCCATTTCATTAGTTTATGATGCTTTTCAAATTATGAAAGAAAATAATATTACTCAATTAATTGTTTCAGATAATGGTAATTATATTGGAATTATCCATCTTCATGATATAATAAAAGAAGGAATTGTTGAATGAATACAAAAGAAGGAGATATGTCTTTTTTAGATCATCTTGAAATTTTAAGATGGCATTTAATTAGATCAGGAATTGCAATTCTATTATTTTCTGTTCTTGCATTTATTTTTAAAGAAATAATTTTTGATGCAATTTTATTAGCGCCTAAAGATCCTAACTTTTTAACTTACAGATTTCTTTGCAGTATTTCTCAAGGTCTTGGTTTAGGAGACTCTCTTTGTATCAAAGAATCTCCATTTTCTTTAATGAATATAAATATGGCAGGCCAATTTTCTACTCATTTAATGACATCACTATATGCTGGTTTTATAATAGCTTTCCCATATGTTTTTTGGGAAATATGGAGGTTTATTCTACCTGCTTTAAAAGAAAAAGAAACTAAGGTAACAAGAGGAGTTGTTTTTTTTAGTTCACTTTTATTTTTAATTGGTGTTGTTTTTGGTTATTATGTTATAGCTCCTCTATCAATTAATTTTTTAGGTTCATATCAAGTTAGTCAAACAGTTGCTAATCAAATAAGTTTAACATCATTTGTTAGTACAGTTACCACAATTAGTTTGGCAAATGGAATAATTTTTGAGCTCCCTATACTTGTATACTTTCTAACTAAAATAGGTTTATTAACACCTGATTTTATGAGAACATATCGAAGACATGCAATGGTGATTACTTTAATTTTATCTGCTATTATTACTCCTCCAGATATAACATCACAAATTCTTGTTTCTTTTCCTTTAATAATATTGTATGAGATAAGTATTCAAATATCTAAGGCTATTGTTAAAAAAAATAATTTATGATATTAAGAACTGAACATATTTATAAATATTATAATAAAAAACCAGTTGTTAAGGCAGTTTCTATAAATGTCAAGCAGGGAGAAATAGTTGGTCTTTTAGGGCCAAATGGAGCAGGAAAAACTACAACGTTTTATTCTATTGTTGGCTTAATTAAGCCAAATGAAGGTAAAGTTTTTTTAGACGATATTGATATTACATCATTGCCGATGTACAAGCGTGCTCAAATGGGCATTGGATATTTACCTCAAGAAGCTTCTGTTTTTAGAAAAATGAGTGTTGAGGATAATATTAAATCAGTACTTGAAATGACTGATTTGTCTCACAAGCAACAAGTGGAAAAATGTGAAAAACTATTAGACGAGTTTGGTTTAAATGGTGTGAGAAAAAACATAGGAAATCTTCTTTCAGGAGGTGAAAGAAGAAGAACTGAAATTGCCAGATCGCTAGCTACTGAACCTAAATTTATTTTACTTGATGAGCCTTTTGCAGGAGTTGATCCAATTGCGGTTGAAGATATTCAGATAATAGTTAAAAAATTAATAGAAAAGAATATCGGAGTTTTAATTACAGACCATAATGTTCACGAAACACTTTCTATTACTGATAGGGCGTATTTATTATTTGAAGGATCTGTTCTTAAAAAAGGATCCTCTGAAGAATTAGCTTCAGACGAAAAAGTTAAAAAACTTTATTTAGGCAAGAATTTTGAACTTAGAAAATAAGTTCTATAGTTGTGAGAGTTTAAAAGAATAAGACTCCATAATCTGATTACATAACATTTTTTTACATGCTGTATCAACTTTTTGTTCAGCTGATTCAAGATTATCAGCTTCAACATCTAAAGTAATATGTTTGCCTATTCGGACATTATCTATTTCAGAAAGATCAATATTTTTCATGCTTGCACTTACAGCTTTACCTTGTGGGTCAAGAAGAGATTTTAATGGCATGATATCGATTTCAGCTTTGAATTTCATATAATGTTGTTTATAATTGAAAGTATTATATACAAAACTACAATAAAAGGTATGGCAGCCAAATTAAAAAAGAATAATAATATTAATGAAGATATTAACATGCATAATCGTATTGCATTTAATTGACTTGATATGTTTTCTTTAAAATTTAATTTAATTGAAAACAAGTTTATCTTACTTACCATTAGTATTGATAGTAGTATTGAAATAATACATAATGAGTAGGTATTATATATTGAACTGAATATACTTGATTTGATAAGAGGTAATGATGCAATAAAAATTGCAGTCATTGGAGTTGGAAGACCTTTAAATATATCTTTTTGGGTTTTGTCAATATTAAAATTTGCTAACCTTAAAGCTGCAAAAATTGCTATTAAAAAAGCGATTAAAGAAATGATTGCAAATGGAAACTCTTCTGTTTGATGATTTATTTCGTTAATATTTATAAGCTTAAATATTATAAAGGAAGGGGCAAGTCCAGATGTGATTAAATCTGCCATACTATCTAATTGTATGCCAAAATCATTTTCAACTTTTAAAA
>CAZJXE010000131.1:0-3306 GCA_964549835.1 uncultured Weeksellaceae bacterium | reverse complement strand
AGAGATTATTTTTAAATCATGACAGCAAAATCTAGGTATGATAATTTATCCAGTGATCGTTCCCAGTTTTTGAATGAAGCAGAAGACGCAACTAAACTTACACTACCATATCTTATCAGAGGACACGAAGAGTACTCGAAAGGTATGAAACAACTGAAGACACCTTGGCAGTCTGTAGGGGCTAAAGGAGTTGTAGCGTTAGCATCAAAGCTATCTCTATCACTCGTACCTCCACAGACTAGCTTCTTTAAGCTACAGCTAGATGAGTCTCAGCTAGGAGAACAGTTTGGTCCGGAAGTAAAATCAGAACTTGACTTATCATTTGCAAAGATAGAACGCACCATCCTTGATGCGATCGCTGCATCAGATGATCGTGTAGTAATACACCAAGCATTACAACATCTCGTTGTAGGTGGTAATGCACTTATCTTTATGAGTAAGCAAGGGCTGAAGTTATATCCTCTTAATCGCTTCGTGATAGAACGAGACGGCAACGGACAGGTGATTGAAATTGTCACAAAAGAAAGAATCAATAAGGATCTAATTCCTAACTACAAAGACATAGCTCCAGACAAGATGAACTATGATCTAGTAGACGGAGATCCAGAAGAAGAAGAGTGTGATGTCTACACACATGTCAGAAGAGACAACAACAGATTTGTATGGAACCAAGAGGTACATGGTAAAATGATACCCGGGTCACAAGGTAAGTCACCAGTAGATAGTACACCATGGCTACCACTACGTTTTAATACAGTAGATGGAGAAGCATATGGCAGAGGTAGAGTCGGACAGTTCATCGGAGATCTCAAGTCTCTCGAAGCATTGTCTCAAGCTATAGTAGAAGGTAGTGCAGCAGCCGCTAAGGTTGTATTTACTGTATCACCATCTAGTACTACCAAGCCACAGACACTAGCAGCAGCTGGTAATGGAGCTATTGTACAGGGCAGACCAGATGACATTGGTGTAGTACAGGTAGGTAAGACAGCTGACTTCGCCACGGCGTTGCAGCATATGCAGACTCTAGAGAAGCGGTTGAACGAAGCGTTCCTGATCCTGTCAGTTCGGCAGTCAGAACGTACAACAGCTGAAGAGGTACGTATGACACAGATGGAACTAGAGCAACAGCTCGGCGGCCTCTTCGGATTGCTCACTGTAGAATTTCTAGTACCATATTTAAACAGAAAGCTTAGTATATTCCAGAAGACAGGAGAGATACCACGTATACCTAAGGGTATGGTTAAGCCTATCATTGTCGCTGGTATAAATAGTCTAGGCAGAGGACAAGATGTTCAAGCATTAGGTGCTTTCTTACAAACCATAGCACAGACTATGGGACCAGAAGCTATAGCTACATACATTAATCCAGAAGAAGTAGTCAAGAGATTGGCAGCAGCTCAAGGTATAGATGTACTGAACTTAGTTAAGAGTATGGAAGAGAGACAACAGGAAGAGCAACAAGCAGCAGCACAACAAGCTGAACAGACAGCCATAGAAGGCACACCAGCTCTGATGAACTCACCTATGATGGACCCAAGTAAAAACCC
Source organism: uncultured Weeksellaceae bacterium (assembly GCA_964549835.1). GTDB lineage: Bacteria > Bacteroidota > Bacteroidia > Flavobacteriales > BACL11. Next base: position 1,759 of record CAZJXE010000131.1, on the reverse strand, counting down.
TCAGATATTAGAGGGACAATCAACACCACCACCAGAAGAATAAATGGAAGGAAACACACTAACAATGGAGTCTAATGTTGAGACTACAAGTCTTGACAATCTATCAGCTGATGAGCAAGACTCCCTAGCAGTTGGTGAAAAGATGGAGGAAGCTCAAGAACAACTACTAGCTGGTAAGTACAAGAGTGCTGAAGAGCTAGAGAAAGGTTATCTTGAGCTACAACAAAAGCTTAACACCAAGGCTGAACCAAAAGCTGAAACAGAAACAGAAGAGCCTGAGACTGAAGCAGAGCAGACTATCTTAGATAGAGTCTGGGAAGAAGCTACGTCAGGTAAAGAGTTTAGTAAAGAACTCACTGAAGAGCTAAGTCAAATGCCAGCTACTGAGCTAGCTAATATGTACTTAGACTACAGACAAGCTAATCAAGCTGACCCTGCTGAGAGCCGTGACTTCTCTGAATCTGAGATCACACAACTCAAAGGCATAGTTGGTGGAGACGAGAACTATACTAACATGATAGACTGGGCACAGAAATCTCTGAATGAACAAGAGGTTAATATGTTCGATCAAGTCATGCAGAAAGGAGATCCACTAGCTGCATTCTTTGCAGTCAGATCACTAGCCTATGCGTACAATGATGCGATAGGATATGATGGCAATGTCGTACAAGGCAAAGCACCAAAACAAAGTAACAATCAGTTCCGTAGCCAAGCAGAAGTTATCGAAGCTATGGGCGACCCACGTTACGAAAACGATCCAGCATATCGTCAAGATGTAATGGAAAAACTTACACGATCACCAAACGTAAACTTTTAGGAGAAAAATTATGCCAATGGGACCCGGAACTTATGGTTCAAAAAAAGGTAGACCAAAGAAAAAGATGAGCAAAGGTTTATCTAAGCTACCTACAGCAGTACAAAAGAAAATTCTCAAGAAGAAAAAGTAATGGCTTATTCTGACGTGATAAATAAATTAGGTCAGATTAAACAAGCAAATCTAGATCTAATAACTAAACAGATCCCTCCCGGTAAGGGGGGATCACCGGGGCAGCCCTACGATCCACCTAAACCTAGCGGTCCTTACGTGCCTGCACCACCTAGACCTGAATTAGCTAATATCACTCCAAAGATGTTTACTCCATTTGATATGGGTGTACGAGATAAAGAGGGAGGTTTGATACCTCACATAATAACTCCATCAATACGTGATGCACAGATGAACCACTTTAAAAGGTTTATAAAAAATTCTGGAGAAAGCACTTGGGATCTATCTCAGGGTAACTCACCTATGATGATAGCTAAAGGTAAGAAAAAGAAAAAGAAAGGTCTGACTATTTATGACGAAGCAGCCAGACGTGATGCCTTCAGAGATATGGCTAACGAACCATACGATCCTGACACAGGTAGAATGGGAGGAGGCTTAGACATCATAAATGATTTACTTGATGGAGTATAATGGCACGAAAAAAAGTACGAAAAAGAAACGTCTCCCTTAAGATCGGCAAGCACAAGAGCCGTAAGGGAGGTCTCACAGCAGCCGGTAGAAAGAAGTATAACGCAGCTACTGGCTCCAACCTCAAGGCTCCACAGCCCGGAGGTGGTCCACGCAAGAGATCATTCTGTGCAAGATTCAGAGGAATGAAAGGTCCAATGAAGAAACCAAACGGCAAGCCTACACGTAAGGCACTTGCTATGCGACGATGGAAATGCTAATGGCATACAAAAAGAAAACCAAAAAGAGCAGCAAGTGTGGCTGCAA
>CAZJXE010000130.1:0-3401 GCA_964549835.1 uncultured Weeksellaceae bacterium | reverse complement strand
TTGTTTAAGCTTTTGGATGAATAATTATTATGAATGAAACAATCCTTATTACAGGATATAATGGTGCTTTAGCTAAACGACTCACTTCCTATTTAAAAGAAAAATACTCACTAGTTTATCTCAGTTCAAGAAAAAAGTCTGTTAATAATAAAGATATTTTTTATTGGAATATAGAAACTCAATATATAGATGAAAATGTATTTAATAATTGCACACATATTATCCACCTAAGTGGATACAATATAATAAATAGATGGTCTAAAAAAAATAGGCAAAAGATGTATTCAAGTAGAATTGATGCAGCTAATCTCTTATTTGAAAATTGTAAGAAGTATAATATTAATTTAAAGACATTTATTAGTGCATCAGCCATGGGTTATTATGGTTTAGGAGCTGAAAAAGAAGTTGATGAAAACGCCCCACCTGGAACAGATTGGCTTGCTAATCTTGTGGTTCAATGGGAGTCAGCAGCAAATCAATTTAAAGAAATAGGGGCTAGAACAGTAAATTTAAGGATATCATTAATGATGGATGAAAACTCTGGCTTTTTAAAAGTTACCATGCTTCCACTTAAGTTTGGAGTTACATCTGTTTTTTTGCCTAGTGATTTAAACTATTCATGGATTCATATAGATGACCTTTCTAGATTTATTTTATACTCATTAGAAAATAAAAAAATATCAGGGCCATATAATATGGCATCCCCAATTAAGCAAACACAATTTGAAGTAATAAAGGAAATAAGAAGTTGTATTTTTAAATACGCATTTATTTTTCCAATTCCTATCTTTGTTATGAAGATAGTATTAGGAAACAGAAGTCAACTAATTAAAGGAGGCTTGTATTTAAAAGTAGATAAATTGTTAAATTCTGGTTTTAAATTAAATTATACAAGCATATCAAGTTTTCTTTTAAATAAATAAATATAATTATGAAAAATTGGATAATAGTTTTAATTGCTTTAGCAATAGTTTTTCTTGGTATTACAACAAAAAAAATATTTTTTCTTTTGTTTATATTTCCTTTAGCTCTTTTTTGGAATTACAAAAAATAAAAGAATGCTTAGATTATATATTATAGGTATTTTTATTTTAGTTATTGCAATCATAGCTAATGTAATTGTAGCTAAAGTTGGACTTAGTACTTGGTATGATTTCGGGCCTCAATTTTTTAGAAAAGGCTTTCCAATTATGAAAGAGGTTGGATTACTAAATTGTTTGTGGCTTTTTGTTTTTTATCCTTTAGTATTAGCAATAGGATACATAATTGGTGATAGAATTAGTAACTTAATTTAGCTTGGTTTCAGCAAGTTGATATATTTTTAAAATTATTAATCCAAATAATACTCCACCTATTAGTAACAGGACACTTGACAGCCCATAAACACTAAAAGAAAGTCTTAATAAAATTGTTGAGATAATAAACCCAGTATTTCTCAAAACCTGAGCATATTCTTCTGTATATCTAAATGAAATTAAAAGAATAAATACATCTACAAGAATCAGTATTGTAAAAAAGTCAATGAAAAATATATTATTAACGTTTTCTGTAAAATTTTGTAAAATGAAAACCGAGTAACTCCAATCATATAAATTTGAAAAACATAAAAAGAAAAGAATTGGTAATAAGATTATACTCAAAGACTTTTTATAACTTATAAATCGACTTAAATTAGTTTTTGGATCTTTTTTAGGTATTTTACTTTTTACTTTTTTGAATAAAAATATAAAGTAGTATATTATTAAAATACCGGCCAAATTGTAAAATAAAGGTAAGCTATCAGCATTAAGGATTCCTGATTCAAGATTAATATTTGGAATGTCTTCAAAAACTTTCCTAATCATAACTAGTGATATGATTTCATACTCTTTTCTTATAGATGTTGTAAAAGATCGAGGAAAATAATAGACTAGCAGAAAAGCTTCATATACCAATATGAAAGAAAAAGGAGTGTACAAGGCAGAAATAGGGTTCCTTAATAAATTATCTACCCCTTTTAAGAATTCGATATTATAATTAAGGTTAAGATAAATCAATCCAAGATGAACTATGAATCCAAATACAGCAAGAAAAAGGATTATAGACTCAAGTATTTTTATATTTTTTTTTGAAAATATAAATGCGTGTAAATCGTTAATCTTTTTTGTCATCATTTTTTTCTTTATCAATTAAATCTATTTTTAAAGAAATATCATGTGCCTCTTTTTCAAGTCTATCACTTTCAGATCTATTAGTTTTTGAAAGTATGAAAGCTTGTTCTTTTAATTTTTTATAATCAGCTAGTAGTTTTTCTCTTTCTGATTTTTTTTTGAATAGTCCAAACATTATTTTTTGTTTTTTATTTCTGGATCGTTTTCTAATTTTCTTTTTTGAGAATTGTGTCCCCAATTAATCATGTAAATTAAGCCACTTACATAAAGTGTGAAAATAATTGCCCCGATAATAAACATTGAAAGAGAAAGCATGATTTAATTGTTTTTGTTGTAGAAATTATTTCTTCTTTGTCTAATTGCAATTGCAAAAAGAAGAATTGTTGCAGGCCAATGAGCTGAATATTGAGCAGATTCAAAATCACCAGTAAGACCCAAAAAAATTGAGTACATCATTGCAATAAATGCAATGATAATTGGATAATAAACTAATAAAAATTCTTTATAGTTATTCATAAGTATATATTTTGTTTATGCAAATATATAACTTTTTATTTTAAAAGCTATGCAAAAAAGAGTATATAGGATTTTCTTTTGTAAATTTGAAATAAAAAATGAATTTTTCAGATCCTTTTTACATTCTTTTTTTGATAATGATTGGAGTAATTTATTATCAATTTAGAAAGCCAAAAAAATAACTTTCAGTTATTTTTAATTTAAACTTAAGATTAAATTAAAAAAACTAGATTTGTCACTTATTAATTTAAAAATTTAATCATGAGATATATATTAATTTCGTTAATATTTGTGCTTTCTGCTTGCACTCAAACAGATAATTTGGCACTATATAAAACTAATTTAGAAGTTGTTAAAAAAGCAATGTCTTGCTATGAAGCACCACAAGACTATGAAACGTTTGTTTCATTAATTCATGAAGACGTTCAACACCAATCTCCTATGTATGGACAAGGTTCAGTGGGTTATGAAGGAGTTTTGGGGCAGGCTAAATTTTATATGGAAGGCTTTTCTGATGTAGCTTTTGAAAATCCTGTTTGGCTACCTGGAGTTGACACTGTTTCTTTACAAAATAATGGAAGTGTTAGAGTTTATGGAACATGGACTGGAAAAAGTAATGAAACTGGAAAATCGTTTGCCGTAGATTCATATCACTATTTTGATATAAGTGATGGAAAAATTATTTCTTCAGGAGATTATTTTGATGCTACTGGAATGGTAATGGCAATTTCTGCT
>CAZJXE010000129.1:0-3443 GCA_964549835.1 uncultured Weeksellaceae bacterium | reverse complement strand
AACAGCAACAATTCCAGATGTTTGACCTCTTAATTTTTTACCATGTAATTGTTTTGTGTATACAGTTACATCTATACCTAAATGATCTGGATTTATTTTTACAGCATTATACTCACCATTGTAATTAATATTACCAGGAATCACCATTGATCCCTCTTTGAATATATGACTACCGAATGATTCTACCTGATTCTGTAATATTGATTGTAACTGCGTTAATTCTCTTGCTTGAACTGGGAAACCAGGTTTAAATAACACACGATAAAAATTATCATCCTTATCGAAATCGTCAAAAAATGGGTTTATATTTAAATTCGTTTTTTGTGGCATTTTTTAGAATTCTAGAATGATTTTAACGTCTTCTTTTTGTCTAGCGTTTCTTGTAATCAGTGGACGATTATCAAGATATACTATATCTCCTGACTTTTTATTTATCTCAGGATTAGACACCCCTTGTGTGAACTGAGTATCTAATGATATTAATTTGGTTCCAGTTGGGTTTGTGCTAACACCAGTGAATCCAGTATCTATAGATCCAGTAAATCCACTTGAATTTACTTGGTTGGTATTAGATGCAAAAGCATGAACCTTAGCGAAAGTAGATACTCCAACATAATCTGTAGTATCAAATGATGTTTGATTTAAAACATTAGATCTATCTTGAACAAATTTTAATACTTTAGTATCTACATCATATGCAGCAACAAAACCCTTTGCGGTTCCTCCAGTTACAACCTGAGTTACTGAATTCCCTATAGTTGGAGTTCCAGTAGTGGTTGTAAACTTCAAAGCACCAACAGATGAAAATGTAGGATCAGTAAATGTTGATGTTGAACCAATAGATGTTGGGTTTTTAAGAATACCAATTTGTGAGAAACTAGTGTTCACGGGAAAATCATTAGTTGTTGATGTATCAAATCTTGCAAATACTAGGACTCTATCAGATCCTAATTCTTTGTAGATATCACTACCATGACCTTTTGATGGTGGAATGATTGGTATCAAACTTGCTTTTGTAGATGCACTTGTGTTACCAATAGCACCTAAATCAACCATACCATATGTGTATCCTTTACCACCAGCAGAAACAACTGCGTTGGTAACTTTACCATTCACAACATCAACAACTACTTTACCACCACTTCCGTCACCCAAAATATTGACTTCTTGACCAGTTCCATTTGCATATCCAACTCCCTGATTATCAATATAAACCTTTTTGATCTGGTTATTATTTACATCTGAGTCTCCATTATCTCTTACTGCTGCTATCTGAGAGTCGGTTGAAGATGACCAACTATTTGAAACTGATATAAAATCAGTTGAATCAAATTTTATAATATCACTTGGAGACACTGTAAATAAGTATTTCCAAAGATATCCATCACCACTTGTACCTGCTTTTGATGGTTCCAAATCAGTGAATGTAGGTTCATCTAAAGAAGCGTTACCTGTGGTCGAAATACCTGATGATCCATTATCAATACAAATGTATACTTTGTAATCAGTATTCATTACATAGTAGTTTGCATCATATAAACGTGTAGATCCAGTTATAGGTGATCTATTAGTTAAACTATAGTCATGGCGATACATTTCATATTTTGTACCTCTAGCCCAAGATATTTTTCTTACAAGTCTTCTAACATTATCAGATGTTACTTTTTTACCAAATGACATGTTGTCGCCTACAAAATTCATGTAGTTGACGTTATCAGTTGGACTTGGTGTATCAGTATTAAAATCAGTTGCTCTACCAAACCCAGATGTGGTTGGATTGGACAGACCAACAAATACGTAGTAAGAATTGTTAGAGTCTGTAACGTTATCTACAAAATTACTAGCATTTAATATTCTAAACTGATCTGTTACAATAGCGGCCATCGAATTGGGTTTTTTTCTATATTTATACGTTAGAGACTATGGTTATTTACTTAATCCACCAGTATCCCTTAAACCTGTCCCTCGTCTCTGTAATATTGGGAAGGTAGAAAGACCTGCATCTATATTTAACCCAGTTACCCCAATAGATATTGGAGAACTCGATCTTGTAAATCCAGAAATTTTTCCGAATGATAATGTTCCGCAAGGATTAGTTGCTGAACCAGTGGTTGCAATACCCACTACACTTGTAGTTGATAGAACATTACAAGTAACTATACCTGCATTTGCAACTCTTGAGAATGCGTCAACTTTATATACATTATTTAAGAATGTTGTACCTATACCAACTGTTGATGAATTGTGACCATCAATAGATGTTATTCCAAATCCAGTCACAGTATCTGATACTAATATCCTATTATTTGCTGCAAGAGCAGAAATACTTGGATCAGTAACAAAGAATTCTAATGCAAGTGGATTACCACCAATACCTGTTGCTGTCTGTATTCCAGTAATGATACCAGAGAATCCAGTTGCAACACCAGCATTAGTAATATTTTCAAGAGATACTGAAGGTAGGGCAGTAATTACTTGTGGTGGGATTGAATGTGTATATCCAAGACCAGGATTAGTAATGTTCGCTGTGCCAGATAAAGATCCATTCACAACACTCAAAGTAGCAGCAGCAGTTGTACCTACACCTACACCAATCGCACTTGGAGCAGATATCTTAACATTAACTGTTGCACCTGTATAACCAGATCCACCACTTCCAATCGTGAGTGCACTGATTGTACCAGCAGCAGATACTGTTGCTGTAATCGCAGCAGAGACTGGATCACCCGAAGTATTAACTAATAAAGCATCAATACTAATAGGACTTCCAACTTCGTAGTCAAACAATCTACCATTGTCTAAGAATATTTCTGTTCCAGATGTAGAAAGATCACTAATTATTCTAGCGGTTGGGTATACTATTGGTTCGATAGAATCCCTTGCTTTAGATACATTCACACCTGCAATACTCTTGTCTACTTTTTGTTTAGTCCAACTAATTGGTCTAGGAGCAGTGCTGATACCCAATCCTGTATATAAATTAGTCTCTACTTTATCTGATGTTGTGATATTGTATATCGTTCTTGGATCTTGTGTAAGTGTTCCAGAAATAGTATCATTTTTATTTAAAGTAAGAATATCACCCTGTTTTACAGATTCTATTATATTGACGGATACACTGTCTGTTCCACGTTTTCCTCTATAGAAGAATATATCAATCTTATCATCTTCATCAGGTGCTTCGCTGAATGTAAACGATGTACCACCTTCAAACTGATAATGTTGACCAGGTTCTTGTATTACACCATTTACAAATATGAGTAGAACAGCATTTAGGTCTATTTCAGTGCTAGTGGTCTCAAAACTTAGTAATTCTTTATTAAATTCTAATGGGAATCTTGTTCTTGATCCATTTTGTAGATTTCTTATAGAATCAACATTATCTAATTCACCAAACTGCCATGATGCAAATGAATCAGTAAATGTCTCAAGAACTGTTAATT
>CAZJXE010000128.1:0-3445 GCA_964549835.1 uncultured Weeksellaceae bacterium | reverse complement strand
CTTCATCATGAAATCCTAATTTATGGCTTATATGAGTTAAATATGCTCTCTTAGGTTGTATTCTAGCAATAAGGTCTAATGCATCATTTAAATTTAAATGAGAATAATGTTCTTCTTTTCTCAACGCATTTATGACCAAAAGATCTAAATTATTTAATTTTTCAAATTCACTTTCTGGAATTGCTTTAACGTCTGTAAAATAAGCAGTATTTCCTATTCTAAAACCATAAATAGGTAATTTTCCATGAAAAGCATTCAATAATATTATCTCGTTTTCATAGAACATAAAATTACCGTTAATTTCATTTATTTTGACGTTAGGTGTTCCTGGTATATTACCTTCGGACTTAAAGATATAACCAAACCTGTTCTTTAAAGCATCAATTACACGAATGCCAGCATATATAGGGATATTACCCTGACGAAAATAAAAAGGTCTAATATCATCTAAGCCGGAGACATGATCATTGTGTTCATGAGTAAAAAATATTGCATCCACCCTATCACAACCAGAGTTAAGCATTTGAGCTCTAAAATCAGGCCCACAGTCTATGACGATATTTTTATTATTATATTGAATTAAAGCAGATGTTCTTAATCTTTTATCTTTTGGATTATTACTAAGACAAACCGGATGTAGGCTTCCAATTACTGGAATACCCTGTGAAGTTCCTGTTCCTAAAAAAGTGATTTTCATATATAGAATAATCAAAAATACACTATTTTTTCTTCATCTAGTTAGACTTATTTAATACATTTGCTATAGTAAAAAACTACCTAATGAATGAGGTGTCTTTAAATGGTGATTCATACATAGAAGCCATTCCTTCAATAAAGCAAAAAGCTTTAAGAATTAACCTGAATGAGAATATTTACGGAACTTTTGCCGAAATTGGTGCTGGTCAAGAGACTGTAAGACAATTTTTCAGGGTTGGTGGTGCATCAGGAACCATTGCAAAAGCTATATCTGCCTATGATAAAAGCTTTAGTGATGATATTTATGGAATTGAAGATGATCAAAGATATGTAACACAAAATCGTCTTAGAAAGATGCTCAAGCATGAAACCTCGTTAATTGAAAAAAGGATAAAAAGAAGAAACCAGCCCAACAAAATGTTTTTTTGTTATGCTAACACAGTAGCTACTGTTGATTTCGCAAAAAAATATAATGGACATGGTTGGGTTGGAATCAGATTTCAAATTGACCCAAAGCAGAAATACAATGAAATAATCCTTCATGTTAGGTTTAAAGAAAATACAGCTAGTCAACAACAAGAAACACTTGGTGTTTTGGGAACTAATCTGATATATAGTGCATTTTATCATTTTAATACACCAAAAAAAATAATCAAATATTTATATGATCATTTAAATAGTGATCAAATTGAAATTGATACTGTTAATCTTTCTGGTCCAATATTCAAAGATGTGGATAACAGAATTCTAAGTCTGGAATTAGTAAAGAACGGAATGACTGATGCTGTTTTATTTGGGCCTGACGGAAATAATTTATTACCTGCCGCTGCACTATACAAAAAAAACATATTAGCTCTAAGAGGTAGATTCAGACCTGTTACAAAAGTTAATGAAGAGATGTATTTAAACTCTCTTGAAATGTTCTTAAATGAAAGGCATGTAGACAAGAAAGATACTGTTGTGATTTTTGAAATTACTATGGTAGACTTGACAACCGATGGCGAAATAGATGAGAAAGATTTTATGGATAGAGCCAAGCTTTTGGGTTCTTTAGGTGAAACAGTTTTAATTACTAATTTTAAGGAATATTATAAGCTTGTTGAATATTTTTCACTCTATACCAAGAAGAAAATAGGCTTAACGATGGGGGTAAATAATTTGGTTAGAATATTTGACCCAAAATATTACACTCATCTCAGTGGTGGTATTTTGGAGGCCTTTGGGAAATTATTTTTTAAAAACATGAAGATTTATCTTTATCCTGAACTTAATGATAAAGAAGAAATAGTTAATAGCGACAATTTGAAAGTTCACCCAAGAATGAAGGAGCTTTATAAGTTTCTAAAATTTAATGGTAAAGTTGTTGATCTAGACAAATATAATTTGAATTCACTCAAGATATATTCACACGAGGTACTAGCTAAAATCAAAGAAAATTCAAAAGGATGGGAATCTCTTCTCCCAAAAGCTGTTGCCTCAAAAATTAAGAAATTTAATTTTTTCGGTTATAAAAAATAACTTTATTAGTCTAGAATCTGAGATGTGTGCTCTTTGGTTTTTACCTTTTCAATTATTTGTTCAATTTTTCCAGATTCATCAATTATAAATGTTTTTCTAATAATTCCCATATATTCCTTTCCATACATTTTTTTTTGTCCCCATGCCCCATAGGATGAAATTATTTTTTTATCCTCATCGCAAAGTAAATTGTAGACAAAACTAAACTTATCACTAAAATTTTTCTGAGCTTTTTCGCTGTCTGCTGAAACCCCTATAATTTCATAACCTTCAGATTTGAATCTATTATAATTATCGTTTAAATTACATGCTTCAGCTGTACATCCAGGTGTATTTGCTTTTGGATAGAAAAAGAGAACAATTTTTTTTCCAATCATATCAGATAAATTGATTATTTTACCATTTTGGTTTTTACAACTAAAATCTGGGGCTTTATCCCCTACTTTCAAAACATTCATAATTATTATATTTGATTGTAAAAATAATATAATTTGGATAAAAAAAATAAGGTTAAATACTTAATAAAGAAACTTGAAATTTTATTTCCTGAAGTTCCCGTACCATTAAACCATAAAGACTCCTATACTTTGCTTATTGCTGTTTTATTGTCTGCGCAATGCACGGATGAAAGAGTAAATCAAATAACACCTAGGTTATTTAAAAAAGCCGACAATCCTTATGATATGATTAATCTAAGCGTCGAAGAAATTAAAGAAATTATCAGACCTTGTGGCCTATCTCCAATGAAAAGCAAAGGGATTTATGGCTTAAGCAAAATTATTATTGAAAAACATAACGGCCTTGTTCCTAAAAACTTTAAGGATTTAGAAGAGTTGCCAGGGGTTGGACACAAAACTGCTAGTGTTGTAATGTCACAGGCTTTTGGATTTCCTGCATTCCCAGTCGATACACATATTCACAGATTAATGTATAGATGGGGGTTAAGTAATGGATCCAATGTAAAACAAACAGAAAAAGACGCAAAAAGACTATTTCCCAAGGAAAAGTGGAATAAACTTCATTTGCAGATTATATATTACGCAAGAAGATATTCACCTGCAAGAGGGTGGAACATTAATAAGGATATTGTTACCAAGAAAATAGGTAGAAAATCTATTCTAAATAAATTAGTTTAAATCAAAAATAAACTTACCCAAAGCTGTTTTTTGAACTTTTATTGACTTTGAATAATTTAAAATAAAATTAATAGTTTTTCTTTTTGGCTCAAGAG
>CAZJXE010000127.1:0-3544 GCA_964549835.1 uncultured Weeksellaceae bacterium | reverse complement strand
GAATTCCAGTTATGGGCCATCTTGGTTTAACTCCTCAATCTATTTATAAATTTGGTACATATACTGTTCGTGCTAAAGAAGAAGAAGAGGCAAAAAAATTAATCGCTGATGCTAAATTATTAGAAGAATCCGGTTGTTTTGCTTTAGTTCTTGAAAAAATACCAGCACATCTTGCTAAAAAAATTGCCAATGAACTTAAAATACCAGTGATAGGAATTGGAGCTGGAGTAGATGTTGATGGCCAAGTATTAGTTCTTCATGACATGCTCGGAATGAATCATGATTTCAACCCAAGATTTTTAAGAAGATATCTAAATTTACATGATGATATAAGTAATGCAGTTTCCAAATATATATCTGATGTAAAAAGTTCTGATTTTCCTAACAAGAATGAACAATATTAATATTGATGTAATTTTTGAAGATAATCACTTAATTGCAGTTAATAAAAAATCAGGTGAAATTGTTCAAGGAGATAAAACTGGTGATGAGCCCCTTTCAGAAAGAGTCAAAAAATATTTAAAAGTTAAATATAATAAACCAGGAAATGTCTTTTTAGGCACTATACATCGTATTGATAGACCTACTAGTGGAATAGTTATTTTTGCCAAGACAAGCAAAGCTCTTTCACGAATGAATGAAAAGTTTAGACAAAATAAAATTTCAAAAACTTATTGGGCTATAGTTAAAAATCGTTTACCTAAAAAAAACGATTTACTTGAACATTACTTATTAAAAAATCAAAAGAAAAACAAATCATTTTTAAGCACAGAAGAAAAAGGGAAATTTTCAATACTTGAATATAATTTTTTAAATAATCTTAATAATTATTTTTTATATGAGATATTTCCTAAAACAGGAAGGCATCATCAAATAAGAGTACAACTATCAACTATGGGATCTCCAATTAAAGGAGATTTAAAATATGGTGCTAAAAGAAGTAACCCTAATGGTGGGATAAACTTACACGCAAAAAAAATTGATTTTAATCATCCAGTAACAAAAGAAAACGTTTCAATTGAGGCAAATTGTCCTAAAGAAAAGATTTGGAATTCAATTAATTAGGGTCAATATCTAATTGAACAATACATTTTTGTAATAATTTATTTGTTTTCATATGATCTAAAACAATAGAGATTATTTTTTTTGCTTCAGAAAAAGATCTATCGGCTTCAATCTTTAGCATTATATTTTTATTGAAATAGTTTTTAACTTTAGAAATTACAGCATATTCGGGGCCAAGTACCCTATTATTAAAACTATTTCTTAGTAAAGCAGAAAATTTATCTGAAACTTTATCTATAACTAAATGATCTGTATGCTTAAAATTTATAACTATTAATTTTGTAAAAGGAGGATAATTAAACATCTTTCTTTCATTTATTTGAAGTTTATAAAACTTCTTAAAAGAATGCTCCTTCACGAAATTTATAATTTCATGATCTGGAGTATATGTCTGTAATATTACTTTGCCTTGCTTGTCTTTTCTACCTGCTCTTCCGGATACCTGTGACATAAGCTGAAAAGCTCTTTCATGCGATCGAAAGTCAGGATAATTAAGCATACTATCTGCATCTATTATTCCTACTAATGAAACATTTTCAAAATCAAATCCCTTAGCAATCATTTGAGTGCCTACAAGTATATCAATTTTTGATTGCTGAAAATCTAAGATTATTTCCTCATATGCATTTTTTCTTCTAGTTGTATCATGATCCATTCTAGCAATATTATGATCTGGAAAAATATTACTTAATGACTCAACTACTTGTTCTGTTCCAAACCCCTTTTTTGTAAATGAATTATGACCACAAGATTTACATGAGCTTTGTATTGATTCAACATAACCACAATAATGACATCTGAGATTATTTTTGTTTTTATGGTATGTCAAGCTTACTGAACAATATTTACAAGCAACCGAATGACCACATGAGTCACAGTTTAAAACTTTTGAGTAACCTCTTCTATTTTGAAAAAGTATTACTTGTTTATTGTTTTCTAATTGATTAGAAATCTCATCAATAAGTTTTTTGGAAAAAAAACCTAACATTTCCTTTTTCAACAAACCTTTTTTTAAATCAAAAGATTCTATTTTAGGCAATTTAATATCAGAATATCTTTTAAGTAACTCAACGAATCCATACTTTGTTGTTTTAGCGTTATAATAAGATTCTATTGATGGTGTTGCTGAGCCTAATAAAACTTTAGCATTAAACAAAGATGCAAGATAGATTGCAGAGTCCCTAGCATTATATCTAGGAGAAGGCTGTTGTTGTTTGTATGATGAGTCATGTTCCTCATCTACTATAACAAGTCCCAAATTTTTAAAAGGAAGATAAACCGACGACCTAACACCAAGAAGAACTGAACATTCTCCTTGAACAGACTTCCATACCTCTACCCTTTCAGAATTATTTAAATTTGAATGAAAAACACCTACCTTATTACCAAAGTGATTTTGCAATCGCTTAATAATTTGGATAGTTAATGCTATTTCAGGTAAAAGATATAGTACCTGTTTTCCCTTATTTATTTCTTTCTGAATTAATTTAATATAGATTTCAGTCTTTCCACTAGATGTAACTCCGTGTAGAAGGCAAACATCTTTTTGTTTAAAATTCTTTTCTATACTTAAGTATGCTTGATTCTGATCTTTTGAAAGTTTTTTAATTGGTTTTATTTTTTTTGTAAAATCTTCTATTCTACTAATTGAAATCTTAGTAATAGACAAAACATTTTTTTTCTCTAATGATTTAAAAACTGATCTAGAAATAGATGAATGTTTTATTAAATCGGAAAGTATAGAGCTTTCAGTATTTGATTTAAGAAAATTATATAATTCTAATTGCTTACCTTTTAATGAAGATATGACACTTTCAGATATTTGATTGATTTTTACTTTGGAAATTAATTTTTCAGAATATTTATTTTTTAGAAACTCATAAACTTGAACAACATCTTTTTTTATTAAATTATTAATTACAGAAAAATAGTTTTCATACGAAACATTTCCCTTAAATTGATTAATACTCACACTTGTTTTATCTTTTAAAAACTCTACTATCTCATTCTCTTTATCATTTAATTTTATTTTATGAGAATCATTTAATATAATTCTTGATTCACTTGCTAATTTTAATGAGTTAGGTAAGGCTGCACTTAGTACATCTCCAATATTTGCCATATAATATTTTGACATCCATTTCCAAAACTTTATTTGTTTAGGACCTACAATTGGATCGTTATCTAAAACTGAAATAATTTTTTTGATTTTGAAGTCATTATTTTTTTGCTTAGAAATTGACACTACTATTGCGGTATATTGTTTTTTAATTCCAAACTGTACAATAACTCTTTGACCAACTTTAATTTTTTGATTTATATCAAAAGAATATTGATATATCCCATTTAACGATAATGGAACAATAACATCAATATACATAAGTTGATTTTGCATTAAACAAAAATGATTAAAATAGATTATTTGATAATGATTTTATAAGAAAACTTATAAAACACATTATTAATTTTAAATATCATG
>CAZJXE010000126.1:0-3546 GCA_964549835.1 uncultured Weeksellaceae bacterium | reverse complement strand
ATGTCAAATTAAATTACTTTTGTTTTTATGAAATTTTCATTAAAAAAAGTTGATACTAAATCAAAAGCCAGATTAGGAGAAATTAAAACAGAACGTGGCAGCATAGAAACTCCTATTTTTATGCCGGTTGGAACTTCAGGAAGTGTTAAGGGAGTTCATCAACATGAATTAAAAGATGATTCCAAAGCTCAAATTATTTTAGGAAACACATATCACTTATACCTTCGTCCTGGTCTTGAAACAATTAAAAAAGCTGGAGGATTACATAAATTTATTGGATGGGATAAGCCTATTTTAACTGATAGTGGAGGGTATCAAGTATATTCACTTTCTAATAATAGAAAAATTTCTGAAAAAGGTGTAGAATTTCAATCTCATATTGATGGTTCTAGACATTTTTTTACTCCAGAATATGCTACAGATGTACAAAGGATTATTGGTGCAGATATAATAATGGCATTCGATGAATGCACACCATATCCTTGTGATTTTGAATATGCAAAATCATCTATGCATTTAACTCACAGATGGTTAAAAAGATGTTGTGATAGATTTAAAATGACACAAAATAAATATAACTTTTCTCAATCATTATTTCCAATTGTTCAAGGTAGCGTTTATAAAGAATTAAGAAAAAAATCAGCTGAGGAGATTGTAAAATATGAATTAGACGGATATGCAATTGGTGGCTTATCTGTTGGAGAACCTCATGATTTGATGTATGAAATGACAGAAATTGTAACTAATATTTTTCCAAAAGACAAACCTAGATATCTAATGGGTGTTGGAACTCCATCTAATTTATTAGAAAACATTGCCCTTGGAATAGATATGTTTGATTGCGTTATGCCAAGCAGAAATGCTAGAAATGGGATGTTATTTACATCTGAGGGAACAATAAACATTAAAAATCAAAAATGGAAAAATGATTTTTCACCAGTTGATAGCAATGGAACCTCATATGTTGACAAAACATATTCTAAGGCATATCTAAGGCATTTATTTACAAACAACGAACTCTTAGCTAAACAAATAGCAACTCTTCACAATATTAGATTCTATATATGGTTATTAGAAGAAAGCAAAAAACATATTGCTGAAGGAAATTTTAGTTTATGGAAAAATAAGATGGTGAAAAAATTAGATAGAAGATTGTAATGAAAAAATTTGATTGGTATATAATTAAGAAATTTTTAAGCACATTTTTTTTCACAATTTCTTTAATACTAATTATTGTAATAGTTTTTGATATTTCTGAAAAAATTGACGATTTTCTTAGAAGTGGTGTTTCAGTTGAAAAAATAATTTTTCAATATTACCTTAACTTCATACCATATTTTGGAAACCTTTTTAGCCCGCTATTTATTTTTATTTCTGTAATTTATTTCACTTCAAAAATGGCAGGTAATAGTGAGATCATTGCTATATTAAATAGTGGAATGAGTTTTTCAAGACTGCTCAGACCATTTATCTTTTGTGCTATTTTATTAGCATCTCTTTCATTTGTTTTAGGAAACTTTATTATTCCAGAAACTAATAAAGAGCGAATTGATTTTGAAAATAAATATATAAAACGGAAACAAAAGAAAAGAATTAAAAATATTCATATGCAAATACAGAAAGACCAATATATATATATGGAAAGCTACAACAGAAGTAAAAATATTGGTTATAAATTTACATTAGAAAATTTTAAAAAAAACATACTCAAAAGTAAATTAAGTGCTAATTACATAGAGTATGATACAATAAATAATAATTGGTCGATAAAAGATTATACAATTAGAGAATATTATAAAAAAGGAGAGAATATTTCAAAAGGAAGATTATTAGATACAGTGATTAATTTAAACCCTTCGGACTTTGCCAAAAACAAAAGTCTTGTTGAAACTATGGGAATGAAAAAGCTAAATGATTTTATAAAGGAGGAAGAAATTAAAGGCACATCACAAATTACTTATCATAAAATTGAAAAACATAAAAGGCTTGCAAATCCTTTTTCAACTATTATTTTGACAATAATTGCAGTTGCAATTGGATCAAGAAAAATAAGAGGGGGAGCCGGCATTCAACTTAGTGTAGGTCTACTTATAAGTTTTGGCTATATTTTATTTATGCAAATTTCTACAACATTTGCAACAAACAGCAATCTTCTTCCTGTAATTTCTGTTTGGATTCCTAACATCATTTTTATTTTAATTGCAATTTTTCTTGTAAAAATTACTCCAAAATAAATTACCTCTTTAACTTTTTATATTTTATTCTTGAAGGGGAAATATCACCTAATCTTTTTCTTCTATTTTCTTCATATTCTGAAAAACCTCCTTCATAATAATACACACTTGAATTTCCTTCAAATGCTAAGATATGAGTACATATTCTATCTAAAAACCATCTATCATGAGAAATAATTACAGCACAGCCTGCGAAATTCTCAAGACCTTCTTCTAAAGCTCTTAAGGTATTAACATCCAAATCATTAGTTGGCTCATCAAGAAGCAAAACATTAGCTTCCTGACGAAGAGTTAATGCTAAATGAAGTCTATTTCTTTCTCCTCCTGAGAGAACACCCACTTTTTTATTTTGATCAGACCCATTAAAATTAAATTTAGCAACATATGCTCTAGAATTCATTAATTTACCACCAACACTGATTTGTTCTTGTCCATCTGTTATTTGCTCCCATATTGTTTTATTAAGATCAATTTCAGCATGTTGTTGATCCACATATGCAATTTTTACAGTTTCACCTACACTAAAAGATCCAGAATCAGGTTTTTCTTGTTCCATTATCATTCTAAATAATGTGGTTTTACCTGCTCCATTTGGACCAATCACTCCAACAATTCCTGCTGGTGGCAATTTAAACTCTAGATTTTCATATAATAATTTATCATCAAAAGATTTAGAGACATTTAAAGATTCAATTACATTATTTCCTAATCTTGGGCCTGGTGGAATATATAATTCTATTTTCTCTTCTTTATCCTTAGATTTATCTTCTAATAATTTTTCATAATTACTTAATCTAGCCTTAGATTTTGTTCTTCTTCCTTTGGGAGACATTCTTACCCATTCTAATTCTCTTTCTAATGTTTTTCTTCTCTTACTTTCAACCTTTTCTTCCTTAGCAAGTCTTTTAGATTTTTGATCAAGCCATGAAGAGTAGTTCCCTTTCCAAGGGATTCCCTCTCCCCTGTCTAGCTCTAAAATCCAACCAGCCACATTATCTAAAAAATATCTATCGTGAGTAATAGCTATAACTGTACCCTTATATTTAGATAAATGTTCTTCAAGCCATAAAACTGATTCTGCATCAAGATGATTGGTTGGCTCATCAAGTAATAGAATTTCAGGTTCCTTTAGTAATAGTCTGCAAAGAGCTACTCTTCTTCTTTCTCCACCTGAAAGAACAGAGATTTTTGTATCTGGTTCAGGACATCTTAGAGCATCCATAGCTATATTTAGTTTAGTATCAATATCCCATGCATCAAGGGCATCTATCTTATCTTGTAATTCTCCTTGACGTTTCATTAATGATTCCAT
>CAZJXE010000125.1:0-3572 GCA_964549835.1 uncultured Weeksellaceae bacterium | reverse complement strand
GACACCTATCTTAAAGAGCTTGCTGATATTGGAGGAAATTCCATTAGAACATGGGCAACAGGAAATGGTTTGGCCGTTTTAGACAGTGCTCACAAACACGGTCTTACTGTTTGTATGGGTCTTTGGGTAAATCACGAAAGACACGGTTTTGATTATAATGATGAGTACGCAATAAAAGCTCAATTAAAAGGTTTTGAAGACGCTATAATAAAGATGAGAGACCATCCAGCTCTTTTAATGTGGGCTGTAGGCAATGAAGTAGATCTTTTCTATTCAAATTTTAGAGTATGGAATGCTGTTGAGGATATTGCTGCAATGATAAAAAGACTCGACCCTAATCACCCAACTATGACTGTAACCGCTGGTATTGATGTTGCTGAGGTAGCAATGATAAAAGAATTTTGTCCTAGTATAGATATTCTTGGAATAAACACATATGGTGGTATTGGTCCTTTAGCAGATCAAGTAAGAAAGTATGGTTGGAAAAAACCCTATATGGTTACTGAATGGGGGCCACATGGTCACTGGGAGTCTCCAACTGTTAGTTGGGGAGAGGCTGTTGAGGCCAATAGCTCACAAAAAGCTAAAATGAGAAAAGAGAGTTATGTTCATATTTTAAATGATAGCAAGAATTGTTTGGGAAGTTATTGTTTTTTATGGGGATACAAACAAGAAGTTACTCCAACATGGTACGGAATTTTTACAAAAGATGGAAAAGGGACAGAAAGTATCGATGTTTTAAATTCATATTGGGCAAAAAACCCAAACAAAAACAAAGCTCCCTTATTAAATTCTTTTCTTTTAAATGGAAAAACAAAATATGAAAGCATAAAGGTTGGAAAGAGAAAAAACTGCTTATTTAGTCTAGATGTGTCTGATTTTGAAAAAGATTCTCTTGTTGTTATTTATGAGTTAATGCAGGAAAGCACAGACAAGAAGGCTGGTGGTGATTTTGAAGCAAGCATGGATGCTTTAGACTATAAAATTGTTGACAAAACTAAAGACTCAATAACAATAAAAGCACCTTCAAGATCAGGCGCCTATCGTTTTTATGTGTATGTTTCCGATAATTTTGAAAATGTTGCAACTGCAAATATTCCTTTTTATGTTAAATAATAAAAATAAAAACTATGTCATTAATTAATTTATCTGTAGACTGTGTAATACTTGGTTTTGATGATGATCAAAAACTAAAAATATTATTAATCAAAAAAATTATAAATAAAAAAGGTGATGTTCAATATGCTATTCCTGGAGATCTTCTAGAAAAAGATGAAGATCTTTTGTGTGGTGCTAAAAGAATTTTAAAAAATCTTACATCATTAGATAACTTATTTTTAAAGCAGTTTAGGGTTTTTGGAGATCCCGAAAGAACAAGAGATAAAAAAGATCAATCATGGTTAAATATGTATAGGAAAAATCCTAAAGAGCGTGTTGTAACCGTTGGATATCTTTCTTTAGTAAAAATGGAGGATTATATTCCTCAGGCCTCTTCTTTTGCTTTAGATGCGGAGTGGGTAGATTTAAAAAGTGTTCCCGAAAACCTTGCTTTCGACCATAATGAAATTATAAAAAGTGGGTTAAGATATTTAAGAACTCAACTTGATCATAAAATAATATCAAATTTACTTCCTTCAAAATTTACTTTATCTCAATTACAATATATCTATGAAATTTTATTAGATGAAAAACTTGATAAAAGAAACTTTAGAAAAAACATATCAAAAATAAGCGTTATTAAAAAAACTAAGGAGAAACAAGAGGGTGTTGCCCACAAGCCTGCGTTTTTATATACTTACGAAAAAGAAAAACTATAAATCATCTCTTAACTTTATTCTCTCATCTCTATTAGCTAATTCCCAAGCTGTTAAAAAA
The DNA here is from genome assembly GCA_964549835.1 of uncultured Weeksellaceae bacterium. Lineage (GTDB taxonomy): Bacteria > Bacteroidota > Bacteroidia > Flavobacteriales > BACL11. The sequence continues at coordinate 1,697 of CAZJXE010000125.1, read as the reverse complement.
ATTAGCTTAGTTATAGTTTCAATTTTATTAAAATCTAATTTTTCAATTGTGTCACTTGGCCTGTGATAATCCTCATGAATACCATTAAAATAAAAAATAACAGGAATGTTGTTTTTAGCAAAATTATAATGATCTGATCTGTAATAGTATCTATTTGGATCTTCTTCATCATTAAATCTATAATCTAAATCTAAACCAATATATTTAGCGTTAATTTCTTCATTAAGATTATGTAATTCAAGACTAAGTCTATCTGATCCAATTAAATATACATAATTTCCATTATCGTGCCAATCATCTAATCTTCCAATCATATCAATATTTAAATTTGCTATTGTATTTTCAAGAGGATATATTGGATTATCAGTATAGTATTCGCTACCAAGTAAACCTTTTTCTTCTCCTGAAACAGGCATAATTAAGATGCTTCTTCTAGGACCATAACCTTCTTTTTTTGCAATCATAAATGCTTCAGCTATTTCCATTGCTCCTGCAACTCCAGATGCGTCATCATCAGCACCATTAAAAATTAAGCTGTCATGTTTTCCTAAATGGTCATAATGTGCAGTTATTATTATTAGTTCATCTTTTAAATCTGTACCCTCAATATATCCAAGAACATTTTCTCCTCTTATTGTTTGATTGCTTTTGAATATTCTTTTAAAAAATGTTAAATCACAATCATCACATTTACAAACATGTCTTTGAGATTTTACTTTAAATTTTTGAAAATATGTATTACGTTTAAAAGCAGGTATTCCAATATTTTTAAAATGATTTGCAATATAATGTGCTGCCATTTTTTGCCCTGGCTTTCCTGTTTCTCTTCCCTCTAGAGAATCTGAAGATAAAATTTCAATATGATCATATAAATCATTTATGTTAATCGTATTTGAATATTTTATATTTTCTTGGGAGAAAGAAAAAAAGGGTATTACTAACAGTATGTTGATTATACTTCTCAACTAAATACTAATTTTATTTACTCTTCTTTGATGTCTTCCTCCTTCAAATTCAGAACTTAAAAAAACATCAATTATCTCTTTTACTTCATTCCACTCAAGATGTCTGGCTGGCATTGTTAAAACATTAGCATTATTATGTAATCTTGCTTGTTCAGCAATATGAGGGTTCCAACAAAGAGCTGCTCTTATTTGTGAATGTTTATTAGCTGACATATTTATACCATTTCCTGTTCCACAAAATTGAATACCTATATCTGAGTTTTCTTTTTTTATAGATTCGGCTAGTTGATGTGCAAAATCAGGATAGTCAACACTTTCTTCTGAAAAACATCCATAATCATTTATAGTGTATCCTTTGTTTTCTAAATATTCTTTTGTTTTATTTTTATGTAAATATCCTGCATGATCGCAAGCTAAAGCTATTTTTGTTCTTAACATTATTCTATTGCATTTTGTTTATAACAGTATTTATTTTAAACCAAAATAAATAAAAAGTGTTTAAAAATAATTCCATTAAAGTAAATAAAAAGTTAGATATTTTTATTGTCATTAAAATTAAATATGTAAGCAAATTCTATAATTAAAAACCAAAAAAAAATATTGTTTTTTTTATTTAAGTTTTAAAACTATTTATAAACTTTTTACAATATTAAAATTATATAATTTATTAAAAATTTAATGTTAATCTAATTATTAACAAAATAAATATTTTGTTTATATAATTTATAATTA
>CAZJXE010000124.1:0-3587 GCA_964549835.1 uncultured Weeksellaceae bacterium | reverse complement strand
CATCTAATGCTATTTGGGCAACTATTATTCTAATCTTTTTTGGAGCATTAGCAGGCTATTTGCCAGCTAGAAAGGCTGCAAAAATTAAACCAATTGTTGCGCTTAGAGATAAATAAATGAACACAATTTTTGATAAAGACACTTGGCAAGAAATTTTTGGCTCAATAAGTCAAAATAAACTCCGTACGTTAATTACAATAATTGGTGTTTTATGGGGAATTTTTTTGTACATCGTTTTATCAGGAATTGCAAAAGGGGTCGATAATGGTTTTGAGCAAAGATTTGAAAGAATTTCATCAAACAGTCTTTTTATTTGGACTCAAGGAACAAGTATTCCCTACGAAGGCTATAAGATCGATAGAAATTGGAATATTAAGCTGAGTGATGTTGAAACTTTAAAAAAAGAAATTCCAGAGATTCAACATATTGCACCAAGAATTCAAAAAGGGAATTTTGGTTCACAAGGAGCGTTTATTTCCAATGGAATAAGATCTGGAACTTATAACATATATGGTGATTACCCTATTTTAAAAGTAGTATCACAAAAAGACATCTATGACGGGGGGAGATTTATTAATGAATTAGATATAAGAGAAGAAAGAAAAGTTTGTGTAATTGGGGAAAGAACACGTAAAGAACTTTTTGAAGATGAAGAAAATCCTATTGGTCAATTTATAAATATTAATGGTATTTATTTTAAAGTAATAGGAATACATAAATTCGTTGACGAAGGAGGAGGTAGTTTTGCAGATGACGGAGACATTCATGTTCCTTTTTCAACATTCAAAAGACTATATAATACTGGAGATGCTGTTGGTTTTTTATTAATAGCTGGCTATGATAATGTTGATATAGTTGATGTTGAAGAGCAAGTAAAAATTCTATTAAAAAAAATACACAAAATACATCCAGAAGATAACAGAGCTATGGGAGCATTTAATTTAGGCTCTTTCTTTAATAGAGCTAAAAACTTTGCAAGTGGCATGTCTTTTATTTCTATAATTATTGGAATTGCTACAATACTAGCTGGGGTAATTGGAATTGGAAATATTTTATTGATATCAGTAAAAGAACGAACAAAAGAAATTGGAATTAGAAGAGCAATAGGAGCTAGTCCAAACCATATTAGAAAACAAATTATATTAGAATCTGTATTTCTAACATTAATTGCTGGAACAATTGGTATTATACTCGGAGCTTTTATTTTGTATGTAATAAATATGTCCACTCAAAATTTAGAAGATGTACCTTTTACAAATGCCACAGTCCCATTAAGTTATATCTTTGCAGCTCTAATAATGATGATTGGGCTAGGAACATTAATTGGATTTATTCCTGCAGAAAAAGCAATAAGCATAAAACCTATAGACGCATTAAGAGATGAATAAAAATTTTAAACTATGAAAAACTTTAAGAAATTTGGTCTAGTATTTTTAATACTGGGTATAATTTTTGCAACGTCCTTTTTTATTAAATCAAATAAAAAGGATATAACAAAATATAAAACAACTCAATTAAATAAAGTTACAATTGAAACAAAAATTGTTGCGACAGGTAAGGTTGTCCCTGAAGATGAAGTGGAAATTAAACCTCAAATCCCAGGAATTATTGATAAAATTCTAGTAAAAGAAGGGGATAAAGTAAAGGCTGGTGATTTACTTGTAAAAATAAAGGTTGTCCCAGATGAACAAGCATTAAATGGAGCTGAGGGAAGAGTAAAAAATGCAAAATTTGTTTTAGAAAATTCTGAAACAGAATTTCTAAGAAATAAAAAACTTTTCTCTAAAGGAATTATCTCGGAGCAAGAATATAATAATATTGAATTACAATATAATCAAGCTCAGCAAAATTTAAAAAATTCTGAAAATGATCTACAAATAATTAAACTTGGTTCTTCTGACGGATCTAGTGTTACCAACACAAATGTTAGAGCAACAGTCACTGGAACAATACTTGAAATTCCTGTTAAGAAAGGAGACCAGGTAATACAAGCGAATACTTTTAATCCTGGCACCACAATAGCTACAATTGCCGATCTTAATGTAATGATTTTTGAAGGAAAAGTCGATGAAGGGGAAGTAAGTAAATTAAAAAAGGAAATGGATCTTAAAGTAAATCTTGCTGCTATTGAAAACAAAACATACCCTGCTAAATTAAAATTTATTGCCCCAAAAGGAATAGAAGAAGCGGGTGCAGTTCAATTTAAAATTGAAGGAGAAGTCTTTTTAGATGATGAATATATAGTTAGAGCCGGTTACAGTGCAAATGCAACAATTATAACTGCCAAAAAAGAAAATGTTAATGCATTAAGTGAAGCTGTAATACAATATGATCTTGAAACTAAACTTCCATATGTAGAAATAGAAGTTGGTGATCAGCAATTTGAAAGAAAAGACATTAAGCTTGGTTTGGCAGATGGTATAAATGTTGAAGTTGTTTCAGGTGTTTCTAAAGATGATAAAATAAAAATCTGGGATCTTACAAAGCCTAATAAAATAAAGGGATGGGAAAAATAAAATACAATAAAACTCTCTTAATTTTTTTATTATTTTTCTCAATTTCATCAATTGCACAAGAAAAATTATCGTTAAAAGAGTGTATTAATAGAGCTATAGAAAAAAACATTTCTATTAAAAACTCATCTCTAGATCTGCTAAATTCATCTGAAAATAAAAAAACAGCAATTGGAAATTTTCTGCCAAGTTTAAATATTAATGGAAATCATAGTTGGAATACAGGTCTAACCCAAAACATAACTACTGGAATATTAGAAAATCAAACGACTGAAAATTCCTCAATGAATATGAGTGTAGGTATAGATGTTTTTAATGGTCTTGCCAACATTAGAAGGTTACATAGGGCAAATCTTGATTTACTAGCAAAAAAATATCAATTAGAAGACATGAAAGAAGACATTTCGCTTCTTGTTGCTAATTCGTACTTGCAAATACTTTTTAATAAAGAACAATTAGATGTACAGAAATCTCAATTAAAAATATCTCAAGAGGAATTAAATAATGCAAAAGAAAAATTTAATAATGGCGTAATTCCTGAAGGGAATCTATTTGAGATAGAAGCCAATCTTGCTCTAAGTGAACAAAATGTTATAATGGCTGAAAATAGTTATCAGTTATCTAAATTATCTCTAAGCCAGCTTCTCATGTTTGGAGACTCTGATAATTTTGATATTGCAGATGAAAATTATGAAATACCACAAACAGATATCATAAATAAGAGTGCAAAAGAAATTTTAGAAGAAGCAATGAAAAATCGAAATGATATTAAACTTGCTGAAACAAATTTAGAAATAGCTATTAAAGATGAGCAAATTTCAAGATCTTCATTACTTCCTTCTGCTACCGCCTTTTATTCTTATAACTCAAGAGTAATAATGGATGCGCCAACATCCTTGAAAAGTCAGTTTGATTTAAATGCTGGAGAAAGCATTGGATTGCAATTAAACATACCTATTTTAAATAGTTGGTCTTCCCGAGTTGGAATAAAAAAATCAAAACTTAATGTTTTAAGAAGTAAGAATCTGCTTGATCAAACAAAAATGGATTTGGAAAATACTATTTACCAAGCAT
>CAZJXE010000123.1:0-3594 GCA_964549835.1 uncultured Weeksellaceae bacterium | reverse complement strand
AATTTGAAAATTATGTTACGGACAATTTCTCAAAAAGAATTATAAATTAGGCTTCGTTAGGACACATTTCATCAGCCGTTTTACCGCAATACCCACAGGTTTCTCCCTCATTATTTAAAAATGGATTTTGACTTGCGCAAGTGCCTGCAAATTTTCCATCTTTTTTGAGGATTATCTTTATTGCAATAGCAACAAAAACAAAGATCATCATTAGTGTAGTGATAAGAAAAAGTTTCATCTTACAAATTTAAATAAAAAAATCTAGGAACTTTATTTATTTCTACTTTATCAACGCTATTAAAATTTATAAGTTTGTTAAAAATCATCTCATATGAAAGAAAAAGCAAAAGCCTTTGTAAGACTTGTTGAAATCATGGATAGATTAAGAGAGGAATGTCCTTGGGATCAAAAACAGACTATTAATTCACTAAGATATTTAACAATTGAAGAAGTCTATGAGCTATCTGATGCAATTTTAGACGAAGATTTTCAAGAAATTAAAAAAGAATTAGGTGACCTATTATTACATATAGTTTTTTACTCTAGAATTGCTTCAGAAAAACAAGAATTTGATATTACTGATGTTTTAAATAATATTTCTGATAAATTGATTTATAGGCATCCTCACATTTATGGAGATGTCAAGGTAAAAGATGAAAAAGATGTAAAGTTAAATTGGGAAAATCTAAAATTAAAAGAAGGTAAAAGTTCGGTTTTAGAGGGGGTTCCAAAATCATTACCTGCAGTTGTAAAGGCTTATAGGATTCAAGAGAAAGTTAGAGGGATTGGATTTGATTGGGAAAATAAAGGTCAAGTATGGGATAAAGTTTTAGAAGAAATTAAGGAGTTAAAAAGTGAAGAGAATAATAATGATTCCAAAAGAATTGAGGATGAATTTGGAGACGTTTTATTTGCCTTAGTAAATTATTCTAGATTTATTAATGTTAATCCTGAAGATGCTTTAGAAAAAACAAATAAAAGATTTATAAAAAGATTTCAGTTTTTAGAAAAACAAATAACTAATGATGGTAAAAAATTATCTGATCTAACTTTTGAGGAGATGAATTCGTATTGGGATTTAGCAAAAAAAAATTGTTAGAGTAGTAGTCATAGTTTTCTCTAATGAATAGTTTTTTGAATATGTTATATTTGTGAAAGAATTGTTAATTTAAAATTATGTCTCGATTATTAGCTTCATTAATAATATTATTTTTTGTTTCTTCCTGTGAAAAAAGCCCTGGAGAAGGTGGTACATCAACCATTCAAGGATCTGTATATAAACTCTCTACTTATTACAATGTCTTAACTCAGCAAACAGATACAGTTTATTATCAGTTGGATGCAAAAAAGGATGTTTACATTATTTACTCAGATAATGAAAATGAATTTTACAATGATAATATTGAAACTAATTGGAATGGTCAATATAGGTTTGATTATTTAAGAAAAGGAGATTACACGCTATTTGTTTACACAGACAGCACTGATGCTTTAAATATAAGCTATGATTATCCTATTTTCAAGCATGTAAAAATTGATGCGAACAACTCAACCTTTACTCTACCAGATTTTGTTATAAATGAATAAATCGTTTGCACATACTAATAATTTTAATCCAATTTCATTAAATGAGATGGATGGAGTTAAATTGATGAATAGGTCTGATACTAAATTTACATTTAGTTCTGAAAAACTACCTTCTCTTTTTGAAAATCTAATTCCATTTTATAATGTTTTGGAAATTGATGGTAAAAGAATTCACTCATATAGATCTTTGTATTTTGATACCAACGATAGGAAGTTTTATAATGATCATCATAATAGAAGAGTAAACAGACATAAAATCAGATTTAGAGAATATGAAGATTCTGGCCTTGTTTTTCTTGAAGTAAAATGTAAAAACAATAAAGGAAAGACGATTAAAAAAAGATTAAAAGTTGATAAAATTCCAACAAAACTCTCAAATGATCATAAAAGTTATGTTGAAAAAATCATGGGGTATTCTCTATCTGTTTTGCCAAAACAATGGATAAATTTTAGAAGAATAACTTTGGTTCATAAAATTTTAAAAGAAAGATTAACGATTGATGTTAACCTAAATTTTTCTGAAAATGAAGTAAATGGAGATTTAAGTAAGATAGCTATTGCAGAGGTTAAGCAAGAAAGAATGAGTAGAACATCTGACTTTATAAGAATTGCTAAGGAAATGAAAATTTACCCTATGAGGCTTAGTAAATATTGCTTTACAACAATGCAGTTAGATGATTCTATAAAAAGAAATAGATTTAAAGAAAAACAAATTTTTATAAATAAAATAATTAACTAATAAATGTCACTATTACTAATTTTACTTGATGGTTTAGAGTTTTTAGGAACCCCACTCTTTGATTCAAAAGATTTTTTCAAATTAATTGTAAAGACTACTTTTAATTTATCAATAATCTTAATAATTGTTAGATATATTTATTATCCAATAACAAAAAATAAGGATTATCTTTTTACTTACTTTCTCATAAGTTTAACCGTCTTTTTATTATGTATTTTACTTGATAGCGTAAAAATTGAATTAGCTTTTGCTCTTGGTCTATTTGCGATTTTTGGTATCATAAGATATAGAACAGATCCCATTCCTATTAAAGAAATGACTTATTTATTTTTAGTAATCGGAGTTTCTGTAGTAAATGCTTTGGCAAATAAAAAGATTAGTTATTCTGAATTACTTTTTGCTAATTTTTTGATTGTAGCCGTAACGTATGGTTTAGAAAGAATATGGCTATTAAGACATGAAACTAGAAAAAATATTATATACGAAAAGATTGATCTAATTGGTCCAGATAAAAGAGAGGAGTTGTTACAAGATCTAAAAACAAGAACAGGAATAGATGTTGTAAGAGTTGAGATTAGAAGAGTAGATTTTTTAAAGGATATCGCATATCTTCGTATTTTCTATTATGAAAACGATAAGAAATAGTCTGTTTTTTTTAATATTTTTTAGTTTTTCATCGCTAGCTCAAGAAAATGATTTCCAAATTTGGAATACGTTAAATCTTAAAAAGAAAATCAATAAGTCATTTACTGCTGATCTAAAATATGGTTTAAGATATAGAGAAAATGCTTCTTTGATATCCAATCAGTTTATTGATCTGAGAATAAAGTATAGAGAGAATAAGAGATGGAGTTATGCTATTGGTTATAGATCAATTTCTGATTATTCAATATCTTCAAACATTCAGCATAAGGGAAGATTATATTTAGACGCTTATTATTCAAAAAAAATAAAAAGATATTTTATTGACTTAAGAAGTAGACTTTTAACACAAGGAAATTCTTACTCATCAAAAGAAGTTTTTAGACAAAAATTTAAACTTTCCTATAATATCAGAAAAACTAAGTTAGAACCTTCATTGGCAATTGAGCTGTTTTATAATTTTGATAATTCTTTTTATAAAACAAGAAATTCTTTCGAACTAGCTCATCCCATAAATAAAAAACTAGACTTTAGTTTGGTATACAAAATTGAACATGAATTTAACATGAATGATCCAATGACTCTTTTTATATTTGAACCAAAGATTAGTTATAGATTTTAAATGA
>CAZJXE010000122.1:0-3604 GCA_964549835.1 uncultured Weeksellaceae bacterium | reverse complement strand
TAAATATAAATTTTTCACAAAAAGCTTTGTCATTAGAAATGATTCAAATTGAAGGAAAAAAACCAATGCTAATCAAGCAATTTCTTCAAGGAAATAAAATAAATGAAAATGATCAAATTTCTTAGCCTTAAGGTGATTTTCTACTAATTACCCATTTATTACCATCCAAAGAATAACATAATCTGTCATGTAATCTAGAGGGTCTACCCTGCCAAAATTCAAAATCAGAAATTTCAATAATAAAGCCACCCCAATTCTTGGGTCTATTTATTGTTTGGGGAGATGTATGAGATTTTAATTCATCTAATTTTTCAAGAAAATTATAATCTAATTCAATTTGGGAAGATTGATTACTTACAATTGCTCCTAATTTACTTTCATAGGGCCTACTATTAAAATATTTATTTGATTCTTCATTGGAGACTTTCTTAACTGTTCCAACTATTCTTATCTGCTTTTCTAATTGTGGCCAGAAAAAATTAGCACTTACATTATTGTTTTGTAACATGTCTTTAGATTTTTTACTGTCATAATTTGTAAAAAAAATAAGACCATTACTATCAAAACCTCTCATTAAAACAACTCTGGAAGAAGGAATTAAATCTTTAGAAACAGTAGATAAAACAAATGCATTAGCATTATCATTATCAATTTCAAATGCTTGATTAAACCAAGTTTTAAATAAATTAAAAGGAGATTTTTCGACAGAATTAAAATCAATTTTTGATTTTTCATAATCAACTCTAATATTTTTAATATTCTTTTTTGGATTAGACATATACAAACAATAAATTAGCAAATAAAATTTAAGCAAATATATTCTTATTTATGCAAAAAATTAAAAATGGCTCATTGTTAATTGCTCATCCAACTATGATAGATGATACATTTTTTAAAAGCATAATTTTAATTACGCACCACAATAATGATGAGTCAATTGGACTTGTAATTAATAATCCGTCAAAAATAAAACTACATGAAATTATTGACAATTTACCAAAATCAGATTTCCCTGTTTATATAGGTGGGCCAGTTGCTAAAAATTCTATTCACTACATTCATGATTTAGGTGACCAGATCCCAAACTCTATTAAAATATATGAAGGTTTATTTTTTGGTGGAGATTTTGATGTTGTAAAATATATGATTTGGAACAAAAAAATAAATAAAAATCAAATTAGATTTTTTGCTGGCTACTCAGGTTGGGAAGCAAATCAACTTGAAAATGAATTGAAAGAAAGTAGTTGGATTATAAATCAGAAAAACAAAAACTTATGCATGCAATACTCCAATCGAGAATTGTGGAGTAAAATTTTAAGAAAAATGAACAAAAAGTATGCTATTTGGTCAAATCTTCCAAAAGATCCAAGCTTAAATTAAGCTATTTAATGATTTGACAAGAAAGTTGTAAAAAGCTTTTTTGCTATATATTTCATTTGCAAAATGAGTTACTCTTCTTACTCCAGAAATTGCATTAGACAATATAATTTCTTCAGATTGCTGAATTTGTTGAAATGACAAAGATTGAACTTCAATTTCATATTCATTTTTTATAATACTTAGCAAAAGTTTTCTCATTGATCCATCAACACATCCATCAGAAAGTGGTGGAGTAAAAACAACACCCTTATCACATATGAAAAGATTAGAATTAGTACTTTCAATTATATTTTCATGTGTATTTAGCAATAAAACATCATCATGTTTATTTTCAAGTGCATATTTTGAAGCCATTACGTATAAAAGAGAATTGAGTGATTTAAGATTAGATAGTTTTGAATTTGATTTTAAATTTTCTTTATAAACACCTAAGTTTAAATAATTTGAACTTACTGTAAAGCATGAATTTTCATCTTCTTTAGAGCTAATTATAAATGAACAATCATTTCTGTCAGGACAATATTTTCCAAGTGATTCTCGAAAAACTGAAATTCTTATGTAACCATTTATTATTTTATTATTTTCTAATAATTCTATAATTATATTTAAAAAATCCTGCTTTGAAATTTTAAAAATTAAATCTAAATAGTTAGCAGAAGATTGAATTCTTTTAAAATGATTTTCAAAATTGAAAGGTTTTCTATTAAATATTTTAATAGATTCAAAAAATCCATCTCCGTATAAAAAACCTCTATTTTTTTCAGAAAGCTTTAAATCATTTCGATTTATTAATTGATTATTATAAACAATAAAATTCATATAATTAAAAATAGTAACTTGCGAACATATTTAAATAATTCTAATGTATAGAATTTTAATATTACTTTTTATAACAAAATTTGGTTTTGGCCAAACAAATATAAGAGGGACCGTTTCAGATGGTCAAACTAAAGAAACTTTAATTGGAGCTAACATTGTAATTAAAGGCGAAAATAAAGGAACGTCTACAAACATAAATGGTAAATTCTCTATCTCTACTAACAAGACTTATCCTTTAGAACTTATAATCTCATACTTAGGTTATGAAAATCAAAATATTATTGTCACCAAAAATGAACAACTAAACATTAATTTATTCCCAAATACTAAAAAATTAAATGAGGTTAAAGTTGTTGATAATAGAATAACTCAAAAACAAAAAGAAGCCGCTTTAACAGTTGAAGCACTAGATATAATAGCAATTAAATCTACACCTTCTGCTAATTTTTATGATGCACTAGGTTCTTTAAAGGGAGTAGACATTTCATCTGCAAGCCTTGGTTTCAAAGTTATTAATACAAGAGGATTTAATAGTACCTCTCCAGTTAGGTCTCTTCAAATAATTGACGGAGTTGATAATCAAGCTCCAGGACTAAATTTTTCTCTAGGTAATTTTTTAGGAGCTTCAGAATTAGATATAATGAAAGTAGAAATTATTCAAGGTGCCAGCTCTGCATATTATGGTCCGAGTGCATTTAATGGAGTAATTAGTATGACAACAAGAAGCCCATTTTTACAGCCTGGATTAGCGGTTCAATATAAATTTGGATCTAGAAGATTATTTGAAACCTCATTTAGATTTGCTGATGTTATACAAAATAGTAATGGAGAAAATAAATTTGGTTACAAAATAAACTTCTCCTACCTACAAGCTAATGACTGGGAGGCTGATAATTTATCTCCAGTAGATGGTAGCCCTCTATCTTCTAACCCCGGAGGATACGATGCGGTTAATATTTATGGTGATGAAGATTTAACCGGTAGTATAAATGACTATCAAACAGAAACTGATTATAGATATTATATTGGCGAAGGACTTGGAATTTTTCATAGAACAGGTTACCAAGAAAAAGATATTGTTGATTACAATACTAATAATTTAAAATTTGCCACAGCGGCTCATTATCTTATTGAAGATGATTTAGAGCTTATATACTCACTAAATTATGGAACTGGTACAACTGTGTATCAAGGAGATAATCGCTTTAGCTTAAAAGGAATTGAATTCCTTCAAAACAAACTAGAACTAAACAAAAAAGACAAATTCTTTATTAGAGCATATAGATCGCAAGAAGATGCTGGTGAATCTTATGATGCTGTTGCCACAGCTATCAGATTACAAGATTACAACACAATAAATCCAAACGAATGGTTTTCAGATTATTCAAGTGAATTTATTCAAAAT
>CAZJXE010000121.1:2259-3608 GCA_964549835.1 uncultured Weeksellaceae bacterium | reverse complement strand
GTCCCAATTATTGAGCTCAGAAAAATTGACAATAATGCAGGTAAAATTATTTCCTTCTCAATTTCTAGCTTAGATTTTATCTTTGATGTTCTTAGAAGAGTTTGTTCAAACCCAAACATTCCAAATGAAGATAAAAGTGATATATAACTAATAAAAATTGAAAATAAGCCATAGTCATCAGCAGACAAATTATTCTTTAAAAAAAGATTTAAAATAAAAAAAGAAAAAGAAGATAGTGCAAGAACAAAAAAGGATAAATTTTGTTGTAAAATATTTAATAATCTAACTATCAATTTAAAATTTGATTAATTACTTTCATACTGCTTAGTATAATAGTCTAAATATTTTCCAGATGTTGTGTTTTCTAACCACTCATTGTTTGACAGATACCAATCAATTGTTTTAGATAGACCCTCTTCAAATGTAACTGTAGGTTTCCACCCTAATTCTTTGTTAATCTTACTAGCGTCAATTGCATAACGAAGGTCATGACCAGCTCTATCTTTAACAAAAGATATTAATTTTTCACTTGTACCATCAATACGACCAAGCTTTAAATCCATTTGCTTACATAATAATTTTACCAAATCAATATTTTTCCACTCATTAAACCCTCCAATATTATATGTTTGTTTATTATCTCCCTTATGAAAAACCAAATCAATCGCCAATGCATGATCAATAACATATAGCCAGTCTCTTGTATAATTTCCATCTCCATAAACCGGCAAAGGCTTATTATTTAAAATATTATTAATAAAAAGTGGTATTAATTTCTCAGGGAACTGAAAAGCACCATAATTATTTGAACAATTTGTAATAGTATAAGGCATATTATATGTTTCTCCATATGCTCTAACAAAATGATCAGAGCTTGCTTTAGAAGCTGAATAAGGAGAGTTTGGATCATATGCAGTAGATTCTTTAAATAAACCACTTTCTCCTAATGTGCCATAAACTTCATCTGTACTTACATGAAAAAATAATTTTTCTTCCCATTTATTGAACCAAAGATTTTTAAATGCATTTAAAAGAACCATAGTACCTAAAATATTGGTCTTTGCAAATAAAAGAGGGTCTGAAATTGAACGATCAACATGAGACTCTGCAGCTAAATGTATAACCGCATCAAACTTATGTTGTTCAAAAATCTTATTTATAAATTCTTCATCCTTTATATCTCCCTTTAAAAAAGTATAATTTTTTTTATTTTCTATATCAATCAGATTTTCTAAGTTACCAGCATATGTTAAAGCATCAAGATTATATATATGATAATCTTTATATCTATTAACAAACCTTCTAACAACATGTGAGCCAATAAATCCTGCTCCTCCAGTAATTAAAAT
>CAZJXE010000121.1:0-2159 GCA_964549835.1 uncultured Weeksellaceae bacterium | reverse complement strand
TTTCTGCTTAAGTCATTAAATGATGTAAGACAAACATCTCCAAAACCACATGCAAGAAAAAGAGTTTCTGTATCTCCATGAAACTCCTTATTTAATATTTTTATTTCTTTAAATACTTTTGAAAGAATCATAAATCTAGTATTTGGGGAACTGTATTTCACATCAATAATTCCTAAAAGAATTGCATACATATTCTTTATAACACCAAGCATTTCAACGCCTATTACATCCTTTGTAGATTCTAAATTGATACAAGTTTTTTGAAAAATACTATATATAATATTTTTTTGATTTTCTTCAGAATAACCTAGTGTTAAAAGTGTAGGAGCGCGTTTCATTATCTCAACAGCAAAAGAAGGCCCCTTTAAACTAACAATGTTATTTGAAGTTAATTCTTCTTTTAAAAAATCTAAAATAGTTTTTCCATCTAATAAAATTCCCTTAGATAAATTAACAATGATTTGATTTTCAGAAACATAAGAAGAAAAAGATTTTACAACAATAGGTAATACTGATGATGGCAAGGCAATAAAAATAATATCAGCACTTCTAATTTCAGAAAAATCATTTGAACAAACTAGAGAATCATTTAAAATATTATCTGGAAAGTATTTTTTATTGGTGTGTAGATTATTGATCTCATCTTTTGTTTCTTTTGATCGTGAAAAAATTACCACTTCATTATCAATATCTCTAGAAAGCTCATTAGCAATTGCTGTGCCAAAAGTTCCTGATCCAATTATAAATATCTTCATTTGATAAATTTATTTTTTGTATTCAAACTCTGTAGTATATCCCTTAACATTTTCTAGCAACAAATCCTTAATTATATTTTCATCCTGAAGATCTCTTGATTTTTTTATCTTTTCAATAAAATCTAAAACCTTTTCTAAGCTTAACTTCTCTTCCCTAGCTTGCATGATTCTTGGATGTTTTGATTGAATCACATCATCTCCAATCAGTAATTCTTCGTATAGTTTTTCACCAGGTCGCAAACCAGTAAATTTAATTTTTATATCTCCATCAGGATTATTATTGTCTATTGGTTTTAAACCACTTAAATGAATCATTCTGTATGCTAAGTCTAAAATTTTAATTGGATCACCCATGTCTAAAACAAAAACATCTCCTCCTTTTGCCATAGAACCGGCTTGTAAAACCAATTGAACTGCTTCAGGAATAGACATAAAATAACGAGTTATATTTCTATGAGTAACCGTAACAGGCCCTCCATCTTTAATTTGCTGTCTAAAAAGAGGAACTACTGAACCAGCTGAATCAATTACATTACCAAACCTAACCATTGAAAAGCATGTTGAAGAATTTTGATCAGCATATGATTGCAAGATAAACTCAGATAATCTTTTTGAAGCTCCCATTACATTTGTTGGTCTAACAGCTTTATCTGTACTAATCAGCACCATATTTTCAACTTCAAGTTCTTTTGCTGCACTAGCCACATTAAATGTTCCAATAACATTGTTATAAACTCCAGAAACAACATTTAATTCTACCATTGGCACATGTTTATATGCAGCTGCATGGTATATTGTATTTATTTCATGTTGTTTTATAACATTATAAATCTGCTTATAATTTGTTACTGTTGATAATAAAGGTATTACTTCAACTCCATTTGTAATTGTTAGCTCATGATGAATATTATAAAGATTATATTCAGAATTATCCAATAAAATAATCTTTGAAGGTTGTAAATCTTTAATTTGTCGCGACAACTCAGCTCCAATACTACCTCCTGCTCCAGTAATTAAAATATTTTTATTAAAAATATTTTTTCTCAAAAGCTCTTTTTTGGGAAGTACAATTTCTCTTCCTAAAATATCGTCGACCTCAACAAATTTTATTTGTTCAAGTGTTACAAGGTCATTTTCAATGTCATCAAGATTTGGAAGAGATTTTACTTCAAGAGGGTATCTTGATAATTTTTTTAAAATTTCTTGTCTTTGATTAATTCTTGCTGATGGTATTGCTAAAATTAAACTCTTAACTGATTTATTAATTATTAAATTATTGATTTCATCAAAACCAAATACTTCAATAGAGTTGACAATTGTTGTAATTTTAGATTTATCATCATCAATAAAACCAACTACATTATAATCATTTGATTTTTTTAAACTTTCAGAAATCTGAGCTCC
>CAZJXE010000120.1:0-3609 GCA_964549835.1 uncultured Weeksellaceae bacterium | reverse complement strand
TTATTCTTTCTTTTATATTATCAACTAATTTTTTAAATTCTATTTTTTTAACGATCATACAATCAAAAGGAGATTTTAAAAAGTTTTCAATTGCTACATCATTGAATATATTATTTGCTACTACCTTAGTTTATCCTTTTTCTTTTTTCCTTAGTGTTTTAGGTACTGCTATAAGTAGATTGATAGGTGTTGTCAGCTTAACTTTTCTATATGTTAAGCCTTTATTAAATTATAAAAATGGTTATGAAGTTAAAATTAACTCGAATGATTTTAATTTTTCAGTTTTAATTATAGGCAATATATCCTTGTTTATTTTATTGTTTGGTAGATTTATAATTGGTCTAAATGGTTCAAATGATATTACTCATTTTAACTATTCATTTGTTTTGTTAAATGTTTTTTTAACAGCTTTTATTTTCAATATTAATACCCTTTTACTTAGAAAAATTTCATCTAAACAAAGTTTCCAAACTTTCTTTATATCACTTATTATTACATCAATAATTTCTGCATTTTTATATTTGATTGTTAATAATTTCAGTGTGGAGTTAATAGATGTAATTTATAAAAGAGGTGCATTTAATACAAATGATGTTTATGATACAGCATATTTTTTAGAAGAATTAATGCCCTCGTATATTGTTTTAATGTTTACATCTCTTTTGTTTCAACCATTTTTTTCTTTAGGAATAAAAAATAACTCTAATATTGCTGCAAAATTTCTTTTAATATTGCTTATTGTTTTTATTTTGTTTGTTCTTTTCTTTTTTGTTAATAATCTTTTATATGTTGATGCTAGCTTGTTATTTATTAAAGTAATGTCAATTACAGCTTTGCTACTATCAATATTTTCATATATATATTTTTTAAGGCATGAAGTTCAGTAATATTTTATCCTTAATTTTTATTTTTTCAGCTGCGGCAGAAATTGCTATAGGTAGACTCTATGATGAAAGATTAGCTTTATTTGGCTTAAATATTTCAGTGATAATTAGTGCTTTTTTTATTTTTTCTTCAATTCTATATATTTCTTCTATAAAAAGAATAAAGTTCTCTAAACCTAAGTTTATTTTGTTTTGTTTTTATAGTTATCTGTTGATTATTACTCCAGTTTTATGGATGGTTTATGGTGTAGATGAATTTGGACTTTTAAAATTTTTAAACTTTATATTAATTACCATTCCTATATCATTAATTATTATTGAAAAACTTTCATATCAAGAAATTAAAAGTTTTTTTATAATACTGATAGGGCTAGCTGTTATGTTATGTTTTTTTGCCATAACTGGATTATTTGAAACTCCACGACCCGACGGAAGGATAAGCATTCTTGGAGGCGGCCCAATTACATTTGCAAGATGGATGGGTTATGGAGTAATAGCATTGTTGTTTTTGCCATATAAGAATAAATACCTTTTTAGATTTTTATTAATTTCTATGTTTATTGTTTATTGTTTAATAAGCGGAAGTAGAGGGCCAATAACTATTCTGTTTTTTATAGGGTTGTTTTATTTCTTTTTAAATTTTAGAAAAATATTTTTAAAATCAGTTTTATTTGTTTCGATCATAATTATAGCATTGCTTTTTACAGATGTTCCGAAAAAGATCTCTGAACTTGGTAGAACTGATAGGGTATTCTTAAATGTTTCTAAAAGAGGAGGGAGTAGTGAGTCAACTCAAACAAGATTTGAATTAGCTGAAAGGTCTTATAATTTAACAAAAAAATATCCGTTTGGTATTGGGGCCGGAAATTGGCAATTAAAAGCAAATAAATTTGATTCTACACATTTAATGGCTCATGAATATCCTCATAATTTGATTTTTGAGATATTTAATGAATATGGAATAATCGCAGGAATAATATTTTTACTATATATTCTGCATATAACCCTGTTAGGTTTTGCTAAAATGATTAATAGTAGAAAAATAAAATCTTCTTTATATCCATTTCTATTCTATTTATGGTTGTTTTTATTGTTAAATGCTATGCTGAGTGGTAGTTTAGATGACGCTAGGCTTTTATTTATTATTTCATGTTGTTTTCTTACAAATAAATCCTTAATCTTAAATAATGAATAGTATTTGGCGAAAATATCATGGAGCATTAATTCCCTGGAAACCTCCGCATTTAGATCTAGGCTTAACAAGAGACCAAATTAAAATTGAAATAAAAAATAATAATGCATTTTTTGCTCGTTGGACAACCAATTTTGATTCAAAAAAACAGTCAGTTTTCTGGTATATAATTAATGATAAAAAATTATCTCTTAATGATTATAGTGTTAATACTAGAAGTAAAATAAAAAGAGGTTTTAAAAAACTTGAGGTTAAAAAAATTTCCAAGAAGGAATTATTAGATTCTGGCTATGAAGTATACAATAAAGCTTTATCAAGATATGAAATTGTTTTACAACGTTTAAGTAGAAAACAATTTAGAGAAGAAATAAAAAATTTAGATAAGTATTGGGATTTTTGGGGTGTATATTGTCTCAAAAATCAAAATTTGGTAGCCTATAGTTTAAATAGGTTAGTTGATGATTATTGTGATTATTCTACTATAAAATTTGACCCTAAGTATTTAAAAGATTATTCAAGTTATGTTTTATATTATTCTATGAATAAATATTATTTAAACGATAATGATTTTAAATATGTAAATAATGGCACAAGAAGTATATCACATCAAACTAATATTCATGATTTTTTAATTGATAAGTTTAGGTTTAGGAAGGCGTATTGTAAAATGGAAATTGAATATTCACCTTTTTTAAATTTCTTCATTAAATATTTTTCTTGTTTAAGACTGCTTTTATCTTTAATTCCATTAAATTTTTTCAGAAAGTTATATGTGTTAATGTATCAAGAAAAAATACATGCTTTGTGTAAAAAGATATATTCTTCTTCAGATAAAATCAGCTCAAAATTAATCTTGTCAAATGGTAATTTTAAGTCTGGGTCTACATGGGTTACAGCTATAATTCATGAAATGTTTGATTATAGAAATGTTAATTTTCCTAACGGATTCCAAAATCCAAAGCATACTAATTGGATTAATAGATTTAAAATAAATGAATTTTTAAAAGATAATGAATCAAAAATAAAAGATACTTGGATAAGTAAATCTCATATTGTTGAGAAGAAATTAATAGAAGATATTTTGCTTGTTCAAGATAATATTAAAATTATTAATATTGATAGAGACCTCAAAGATGTTTTGGTGTCTCATTATCATCATTTAATTAATGCAAAGAAAATAAAAGGAGATTTCAAAACATATTTTTACAACTGGGGTTTATATAAAACAAAACAAATTCTTGATTATAGAAGAGCATGGAAAGACTTTTCATGCTTAAAATTAAAGTATGAAGATTTACTGCTTAGAAATAAGCAGACTATTGAAAGCATTGCAGATTATTTAAACTATGATTTAGATGAAAATCAGCTTTTGCAAATTCAAAAAGAAACAGATATTGAAAATTTACGAACAAATCTAAAAAATAAAAATCTTAATGAAGAAGAATGGTTTTTTAGAAAGGGCAAAAAAGGAGATTGGAAAAATTATTTTGATGAATCTATGGTTTCTAAAATTAATGAGATTAAATTTAATAA
>CAZJXE010000119.1:0-3612 GCA_964549835.1 uncultured Weeksellaceae bacterium | reverse complement strand
AAAAAGTGTAATTTTGCACTTTGATGATATATCAAAACCCTCAGATTCTTTACGCTCTTCTTGCTTTAGCAATCCCAATAATAATTCATCTTTTTAACTTTCGAAAACACGAAAAAATATACTTTAGTAGCATAAGATTTCTAGAGGAAATCAAAACTAAAAACAAGAAAAAAAGGAATTTAAAAAACCTACTAATTTTATTTAGTAGATTGTTAGCACTAGCATTTTTAATAATTGCTTTTGCCAAACCTTATACGCCAGTAAAGAAAGACGAAGAAAATACAGATAAAATATTTGTCTACATTGACAATTCATTTAGTATGAATGCAATTGCAGAGCAAGGAAGACTATTAGATTTAGCAAAAAACACATCTTCAGAAATTATAAATTCCTTTCCTAAAACAACAAATTTCTTTCTAATAACTAATGATTTTTTATCAATTCATAATAAAGCATTTAATCAAGAAAATATAATCAAAGAGATATCCAAAGTAGAAACAAATGGAAATCATAAAACACTTAATCAAATACTAAAAAGAAAAAATACAATCTCTAAGGGCAAAGACAATATATATGTTGTTTCGGATCTTCAGTCAAATACATTGGAATTAGATAATATTGAAATAGAAGATACAAATCAAATATTTTTTATTCCTATTCAGGCAGAATCTTTATCAAATTTAAGTATTGATAGTGTTTGGATAGATGGTCCTATACTTATTAATAATAGAAATCAAAAAATTAATATTAAAATTTCAAACAAAAATTTTGATGGAGATGCTTCAATGTCATTAGAAATAAACAATAAGTTAAAAATCAAGCAATTAGTAAGTTTTGAATCAAATAAGGAAAAAGAAATTAATTTTAAAATAAAATTAGATAGCAACATAAATATATGTAAATTATCTATAGAGGATTATCCAATAAATTTTGACAATGAACTTTACTTTAATTTAATAAGAAATAAAAAAATTAAAATTATTTCAATAAATCAAACTTTAGCAAACAATTACATAGAAAAACTATATTTAAATGATACATTAAATTATGAATATAGAAATCAAAACGTAAATAGAGTCAATTACAAAAATTTATTAGAGAATGATGTTATTGTTCTTAATCAAATTAATAGTATTTCATCTGGACTGAGTGAGACATTAAAAAATTGTCTAATAAAAGGAGCTTCATTAATAGTTGTACCATCGGACAAAATAAATATGGAGGATTACAATCAATTTTTTAATAAATTTTCTATTGACAACTTTAGTACCACAAATAATTCTAAAACATTTATAAATCAAATATCTTCTAGTCATCCTATATTTAAAAATGTTTTTGAAGGAGAAATTAAAAACATAAACTTTCCAATTATTGAGTTTCATTATGAAAAAGAAAAACTAACAAAAACTAATAGAAAATCAATTTATGTTCTTGAGAATGATCAAGATTTCTTGGCACAATACAATTATCAGAAAGGAAATATCTATGTTTTTAATACGCCAATAAGTGATTCAACAACAAATTTTCACAAACATGAGCTATTTGTACCAACATTATTAAATATGGCTAATAATTCATTAACATCAAGAGATATTTATAATATAATTAAAGATGGAGACTATTTTGTTTCAAAAAATAATCAAAATAAGATCTTTAACCTTTCAAATAAGGAAATTGATATTATTCCAACTACTAAGATTATAAATAGTGAAAATAGATATTATACTAACAATCAAATAACTAAATCTGGACAATACAAGCTTTATGATAAAAATCAAATTGTTGATCATATTGCATATAATTATAATTCATTAGAAAGTAAAATAGAATATAATAACCTTAATAATAAGTATTTAAAATCTACATCAAAAGTTATTCAAAAAAGCGACGTAAGTAACTTTATTAATACATCCGTAAATGATACTCATTACTGGAAAAGTTGTTTATTATTGTCATTATTATTTTTTGGAATTGAAATACTTCTTTTAAAACTAATTAAATCATGAAAATTCTAATTAAGCAAGCGAAAATTATTGACTCTTCGTCAAAGCACAACAATAAAATTTGTGATATTTTAATTAATAATAATAAAATTGAAAAGATCGCAAAAAAGATTCAGATAGACTCAGATACAAAAATTTATAAAAATGAAAACCTTCATGTATCACAAGGTTGGTTTGATATGCATGTAAATTTTGGACAACCAGGCTTTGAACAGAGGGAAACAATAGAAAATGGCTTGAATGCTGCAGCAAAAGGAGGGTTTACAGAAGTATTATTAATGCCTAATACAAATCCTTCAATTGATAATAGTTCAATGATAGATTTTATAAAAGGTTTTAGCAAAAGAAATGTTGTAAAAATACAGGTAGCTGGAAATCTTACTGTCTCACAAGAAGGAAAAAATATTGTTGAAATTCATGATATGACAAATAATGGCTGCATTGCCTTTACTGATGACAAAAAATCTATTCAAAACAATGAATTGATGAAAATTGCTATGTTATATATTAAGAATTCTAATTCTTTATTAATGAACTTCCCTAATGATTCAAAAATTCAAAAAAATGGTGTCATAAATGAAGGTAAAATTAGTACTCAATTAGGACTAAAAGGTATTCCAAATATTGCAGAAGAAATGATGTTGGACAGAGATATTACACTTTGTGATTATACGGAAAGTAAAATTCATGAATCGTATATAAGTACAGAAAGAAGTGTTGATAAAATCAAAAAAGCAAAAGAAAAAGGAATTAATATAACATCTGATGTTGCTTTACATAATATTTTTCTAACTGAAGAGCAGGTAAATAATTTTGATACTAGATTTAAAGTACTTCCTCCACTAAGAACAAAAAAAGATAATAAGGCAATAATTAATGGGCTTAAAGATGGAACGATTGATGTTATTACTTCAGATCATAATCCATTTGAAGAAGAAACTAAAAAGCTTGAATTTGATAATGCTGAATTTGGAATAATTGGATTAGAAAGTGCTTTTGGATTAATAAATAAACACTTAGAAAAACATTTGACTCTAAATGAAATTATTGATAAAATATCTAATAATCCAAGAAAAATACTCGGTCTAAAAAACAATTCTATAGAAGAGGGTAATTATGCAAACCTGACATTATTTAACCCATCAAACAAATGGGAGTTTAAAGAAAATGATATTGTTTCAAAATCTAAAAATAGTCCTTTTGTAGGAGAAGAATTAAAAGGTAAGGCTTTAGCAATTTACAATAACAATAGATTTAAAGAACTATAAATTCTTAAATACAGATTGTTTTCTTACTGTTCCATCGTCGAAATAGAAAATTAGATTGGCGATAGAATTAGCAGAGTTTTCAATATTTACTTCTCTTCCTAAATAATCAGTTACCCTTATTAATTTTGGTTTAGTTGCATTCAAATCAGGATTTGTTGATGTACCATTACTTAGACTTTCATATAGATACAAATCATCAACTGCAGCTTCTATTAAACTACCACCATCAAGGTTTTGCCCAGGTCTGATACTATCAGAAGCTATAAACTTTAATCGAACAGATGAGGTAAGATTAACATAATCCTTTACTCTAAAAGCATTTCTTCTCCAACTTAAGTCAG
>CAZJXE010000118.1:0-3618 GCA_964549835.1 uncultured Weeksellaceae bacterium | reverse complement strand
AAGTTAAAGACGCCTCTAATGAAATAAAAAAAGAAATTAGAGATAGTGCTAATGAGGTAAAAGATGACTTAGAAAATAAATAATGAATTCTTTACTATTTTTAATTTTAGGATTCGTTCTTTTATATTTTGGGGGTGAGCTACTTGTTCGTGGATCTGTAAATCTTGCTACCAAATTTAAAATTTCTAGACTTGTTGCAGGAATGACTATTGTGTCTTTTGCAACATCTTCGCCTGAGTTATTTGTTAGTTTAGAAGCAATTTTTAGTGAAAGTAGTGACATTGTTTTTGGAAATATAATAGGTTCAAATATTGCAAATATTGCTTTAGTTTTAGGTTGTACCGCTTTATTTTTTAATATAAATATTTCAGAAAAAACTTTAAAACTTGATTTTCCTTTTTTGTTTTTTGCTACAATATCTGTTGGTTATATTCTATACTTTCTTGGAACAATTTCTTTTTTTATCGGCCTTATTTTATTGATTATTTTGTCAGCATATCTTTACTATATTGTTTCTAACTCAAGAAAAGAAATTAGAGATGAAGTTAAAAATGAAGTTATTGATGAAAATACTTCTTACCTAAATAGTTTTTTATGTCTTATTTCTGGAATTTTTTTGCTAAAGTATGGTGCTGATTTTCTTGTTTCTAGTGCTATTGATATTGCACTTTTGCTAAATATTGAAGAAAGAGTAATTGCTGTTACTATAGTTGCGATAGGAACTAGTATACCAGAGCTTGCAACCTCAATTGTTGCTGCTCTTAAAAAAGAGGTTGATTTGGCTGTGGGTAATATAGTAGGCTCTAATATTTTTAATTTACTAGCTGTTTTGGGTACAACTGCATTATTCAAGGAAATTGAAATAATGAATCCTACAATATTATCTTTTGATTATCTTTTTATGATAATATTAACGATAATTTTTGGAGTTCTAATATATATTTTTAATAGAGGAAAATTAGATAAAATTAAAGGTGCTTTTTTATTGCTAATTTACTTTGGATATATATATGTTTCGCTTATTAGCTAACGTCTGCTCCTTTAACTGTCTTTACTATAATTCCAGCAATTTTATAAGGGTCCCCATTTGAAGCAGGCCTTCTGTCTTCTAGCCAGCCTTTCCATCCTTTTTCAACTGTTATAATTGGTATTCTTATAGATGCACCTCTATCAGAAATTCCATAGCTAAAATCAGAAATAGAAGCTGTTTCATGTAAACCAGTTAGTCTTTGATCATTGTATGCGCCATAAACAGCAATATGCTCTTTTGCAACAGGTCTAAAAGCTTCACAAATTTTTTCATAAGTTTCTTGAGATCCACAAGTTCTTAGAGTTGTATTTGAAAAGTTAGCATGCATTCCGGAACCGTTCCAATCCCCTTTGACAGGCTTAGGATGATATTCAATATAATATCCATATCTTTCAGTTAATCGATCTAAAAGATATCTTGCAACCCAAATTTCATCACCAGCTTTTTTTGCTCCTTTAGCAAATAATTGAAATTCCCATTGACCACTTGCAACTTCTTGATTAATTCCTTCAAAATTTAATCCTGCTTCTATACATTGATCAGCATGTTCTTCAACTAAATCTCTACCATGAGTATTTTTTCCTCCAACAGAGCAATAATATAGTCCTTGTGGACCTGGGTATCCTCCTACTGGAAACCCAAGTGGAAGGTCAGTAGCAGTATCCATAATAAAATATTCTTGTTCAAAACCAAACCAAAAATCATTATCATCATCGTCAATTGATGCTCTAGCATTAGATTCATGAGGAGTACCATCAGCATTTAAAACTTCAGTCATAACTAAAAAACCATTAATCCTATCAGGATCTGGGTAAATAGCAACAGGCTTTAACAAACAGTCTGATGAACCACCCTCTGCTTGTTTTGTAGAGCTTCCATCAAACGACCAAATAGGGCAATCTTCTAAATTTCCAGAAAAATTTTCAATTACTTTTGTTTTACTTCTCATGTTTTGTGTTGGCTTGTAACCATCAAGCCATATATATTCAAGTTTAGTTTTCATTTATTATTAATTATTTTAATTATTGACTTAGTTTTAAATTTGGTTTTAGTTTTTTAAATGCTTTGAATGATTACAAAAATTATATTTATTTTTATTTAGAAACAACGTTTAAGTTTCAAAAAAAAAAAAATTATTAATATGTTATTAACACTTGATTGTTTCTATATATAAAAAACCGCTTAAAATTTTAAAAATTATTGTTTATTTTAGCAGCAATTAAAAAAATAAAGAGATGAAATTTTTCTTAAGAACTTCTTCAATTTTATTGTGTTTTTTTCTACTAATTTCTTTAAATGTTGATGCTCAGAAAAAAAGTAGAAAAATGATAAAAGCTGATCAAGCTTTTTCTGTAGAACAATACAATAAAGCAGCAGAACTTTATAAAAAAGCTTATCAAAGTGCTAAAAGTAGAGCATTAAAATCTGAAATAATTTATAAACAAGCAGAATGTTATAGATTATCTGGTAATATAAAAAGAGCAGAATCATATTACAAAAGAGCTATTAAAGCTAAGTATCCTGATGTAATTGTTTATTTAAGATATGCTGATGTTTTAAGAATGAATCAAAAGTATTCTGAAGCAAAGGAACAATATCAAAAATATGTTCAGCTAAATCCTGCTGATATTTCTGGAGAAATGGGTCTAAAATCTTGTGATTATGCTCTTAATTGGATTGAAAATCCAACTCGATATAAGGTTGAGTTAATGCCATTGATAAATTCTAGATTTAGTGACTTCTCTCCTTCTTTTGGAAATGGCGAATATTCAGAGGTTTACTTTACATCATCTAGATCTGGAGGTTTTAGTAAGAAAATTGATGATAGAACAGGAGAAACATTTACAGATATTTATTCATCTAAGTTAAACAAAAAAGGAAAGTGGAGTGTTCCAGTAATGTTAGAGGAACCAATTAATTCAGTTGGTAATGAAGGTTCTGTTGTTCTCAACAAAAGAGGTACAACTATGTACTTTACAAAATGTGATGTTCAAAAGAAAAAAGCTCTTGGGTGTAACATTTATGTTTCAAAAAGAAAAGGTAAAGTTTGGGGAGCTCCAACTATTTTACAAATTAAGGTTGATAGTAATACAACCCTTGGTCATCCAACAATTAGTGAGGATGAAACTACTCTTATATTCTCTTCGGATTTAAGAGGAGGTTATGGTGGTAAAGATTTATGGGTAGTTAAGCAGCAAAAAAGAGGAAAATGGAGTGATCCTGTTAATTTAGGACCTGCAGTTAATACTTCAAATGATGAAATGTTTCCTTTCCTGCATTCAGATGGAACTTTATATTTTGCTTCATCTGGACATATTGGAATGGGAGGCCTAGATATATTTAAGTCTTATTTAGATGAAAATGAGATGTATTCATCAATAACTAATTTAAAATCTCCCGTTAATTCAGCTGGAAATGATTTTGGAATGATTATTGAAAAATCAGGAGAACGTGGTTATTTAACTTCTGATAGAAAAGGAGGAAAAGGAGGAGATGATATTTATCAATTTGAATTGCCACCAATAGTTTTATCTTTAAAAGGAGTTGTTACTGACTCCAAAACTGGTGGTATTTTAACTAACGCAAAT
>CAZJXE010000117.1:0-3636 GCA_964549835.1 uncultured Weeksellaceae bacterium | reverse complement strand
AATTTCTATTCCGGCAGTTGCATCAAAAATAGATGTTCTCTTGTCGGATAGAAAATCTGTTGAAACCACACTTTCTTCTGTATAGCCCAAGATTCCGCTATATCTATCAGAAATAGATTCATTTTGCATTATACTACAAATTTCCTTATATGTCGTTTTAGACTTTAAATTAACTGATAGATCAACAACAGAAACATTTGCTGTTGGAACTCTAAACGACATGCCGGTAAGCTTTCCCTCTAAATTTGGTAAAATTTTTCCTACTGCATTTGCAGCACCAGTAGATGAAGGAATTATGTTTTGATAACCGCCTCTGCCTAAACGCCAGTTTTTTAAGTTTGGGCTATCTATAGCATTTTGTGTTGCTGTAACGGCATGTATGGTTGACATAATTCCATTTTCAACACCAAAAGACCTGTCTAAAATTTCTACAATTGGAGCAAGGCAATTTGTAGTGCATGATGCATTTGAAACAATATCAAAACTACTATCATAGTTATTATGATTTACACCCATAACATACATTGGGGTGTTATCTTTTGGTGGGGCAGACATAACAACTTTTTTCGCGCCACAATTAATATGTTTTCTGGCTAATTCTTGAGTTAAAAAAACTCCTGAGGCTTCTATTATATAATCAGCCCCAACATCTCCCCATTTTATATTTGAAGGGTCTTTTTCACAGCTCACCTTTATTTTTTTGTCATTAATTATTACATGATTATCGTCATGAGATATGTCTGCATTAAATTTTCCGTGAGTTGAATCATACTTTAAAAGATATGCTAAATACTCTGCAGGAAAAAGATCATTAATCGCCACAACATTTAAGTCTTTTCGCTCTATGATATTTCTTAGTACAAGCTGTCCAATTCGACCTAGCCCATTAATTCCAATATTCATAATTAACAATTTATTGCAAAGTTAGTGTATAATTTACACTGTGCCTATAATTTTTTTGTTTTTTTTTAATTGGGTGTACAAAATACACTATGTTTGCTCACAAATTTACTCTATGATATTAATTGCAGATAGTGGATCAACAAAATGTAGCTGGGCAATTTGTGATGAAAAAGGGCAAATAATAGACCGATGCAGCACAATAGGCTTTAACCCTTACTTTATTACATCAGCAAAAGTGTTAAAGCACCTCGAAGACTCAGATTTGAATGAAATTAGAGAAAATATTTCTGAAGTGTATTTTTATGGAGCAGGGTGCTCGTCTAAAAAAATGAATGCTATTATAGAAAGTCCTTTTAAAAAATTCTTTTCTAAAGCAGATATAAATGTTTGTCATGACTTAGATGCGGCCTGTTTTTCAATGTATGAGGGTGAGCCCGCAATTACCGGTATTTTAGGAACAGGATCTAACTCTTGCTTTTTTGATGGAGAAAATATTTACGAAAATGCTCCGTCATTAGGTTTTATGTTAGGAGACGAGGCATCTGGAAATAATTTTGGAAAAAAATTATTGTGTCTATATTTTAATAATGTTCTTGATGATGATCTTAAACAAAAGTATGAAGAAGAGTTTGAAACAGATATTGCTAATATAAATAGTAATGTCTACAACAATTCTCGTGCAAACGTTTATTTAGCAAAATTTTTTCCTTTTGTTTCTGACAATAAAGACCATCCTCAAATGAACTCTTTGATAATGAAAACATTAGATGAATTTTTTAAACTTCACATTTGCTGCTTTGAAGACTACAAAAAAGTAAAAATTAACTTTATTGGATCTGTTGCTTTCTTTTTACAAGATGAAATTATTAAGACCGCAGATAAGCATAATTGTACAATTGGACATATTGTAAAAAACCCAATAGATAGACTAATAGGATATCACTTTAAAAGCAGATAGATTATAGGTCAAACTTTATGCCCTGTGCCAGAGGAAGTTCGTCGGTATAATTTATAGTGTTAGTCTGTCTTCTCATGTATATTTTCCAGGCATCACTCCCGCTTTCTCTGCCTCCTCCAGTTTCTTTTTCTCCGCCAAATGCTCCGCCAATTTCAGCGCCACTTGTTCCAATATTTACATTAGCAATTCCACAATCACTTCCAGATGCAGCTAAGAACTTTTCGGCTTCTCGTAATTTTGTTGTCATTATTGCAGAGGATAATCCTTGTTTAACATTATTTTGCATATCAATAGCATTTTCAAGCTCAGAATATTTCATTACATAAAGTATAGGGGCAAAAGTTTCTTCCTGCACAATATCAAAATGGTTTTGTGCTTCAATAATAACTGGTTTTACATAACAGCCGCTTTCATAACCCTCGCCGGAAAGAACGCCGCCATTAACCAGTACTTTCCCGCCCTCACTTTTCGCTTTTTCTATGGCAGCTAAATACATATTGACAGCCTGCTTATCAATTAGCGGCCCAACATGATTAGATTGATCAAGTGGGTTGCCAATTTTTAATTGAGCGTAGGCATTTGTCAATTTTGAAGTAACCTCGTTATAGATAGATTCGTGTATAATTAGCCTTCTTGTAGATGTACATCTTTGTCCACAGGTACCGACAGCTCCGAACAAGGCACCAATAATGGTTATTTTTAGATCAGCGCTTTCAGTGATAATAATTGCATTATTTCCTCCAAGCTCAAGCAGCGACTTTCCAAATCGGGAAGCTACTTTTTGCCCAACAATCCTTCCCATTCTTGTAGAGCCAGTTGCAGAAACCAAGGGTACCCTTTCGTCTTCAGTTAAAAATTCACCAACACTATAATCACCATTTACAAGACAGGAAATCCCTTCTGGAAGATTATTTTCTTTTGCAACTTGCGCCCATATATTTTGACAAGCAATGCTACACAAAGGTGTCTTTTCTGAAGGTTTCCATATGCAGACATCTCCACAAATCCATGCAAGCGCAGTATTCCAACACCAGACTGCTACAGGAAAATTAAATGCAGATATAATGCCAACTATGCCAAGAGGATGATACTGCTCATACATTCTGTGGCCGGGCCTTTCAGAGTGCATTGTTAAGCCGTGAAGCTGCCTTGAAAGACCTACAGCAAAATCGCAGATATCAATCATTTCTTGAACCTCGCCAAGACCTTCTTGTAAAGATTTCCCCATTTCATAAGAAACAAGCTCACCTAAAGGTTGCTTGAATTCTCTTAGTTTTTCACCATACTGCCTAACTATTTCACCTCTTTGTGGTGCAGGTTTATTTCTCCAAAAACTAAAAGCAGACTCAGCTACATCAACAGTTTTTTCGTAATCACTTTTAGAGCTACAAACAACACTTCCAATTAAAGCGCCATCAACTGGAGAGCGCGATTCTATTTTATCACCGCTACCAAAGCTGTCACAGCCAGTAGAAGTCCCATTATTTAAATTTTTAACGCCAAGAATTGTGAGTGATTTTTTAATGTTTTCAAGAGAATTTTTAGTCATTTTAAGTATGTTTTTTATTACCCAAAACTACTAAAAATTAAACCAAAGAATATTATAAAAATGAAAATAAAAAAAGGAGTTTTTTAATTAATTGTCTTCCTCAATCTCGTCTGATATAATTTCAGGAAGATCTTCTTCATTGATTTCTTCATCAATTAATTCCGCCTCGACTTCGGCCTCTTCAGTATTTTTCTTGTGTTTAATTAATGACCAAGTCATAATTAAG
>CAZJXE010000116.1:0-3667 GCA_964549835.1 uncultured Weeksellaceae bacterium | reverse complement strand
CATCCGTTAGCAGCACCGTTAGCAGATGCATCAACTACAAATGAAGAACCTGATAAATTACAGTATAGACAAGAACCATCATCAATAGTGAATGAAGGACCTGACCAGTTTAGTGAAGTTGAATCTGTACAACCTACACATGAGTAATCACAAGACAAGTTATCAATTGTTGCTAAAGCATCGTAGTTACAAGCACCTGGGTCCATACAACCACCAACAGCAGGGAAACATAATGTATCTGCATAAGGAGCACCTCCTGCAGCAGTAACATTTCCAGCACCATCAACTAAGTTCCACATAACACCAGCATTGTTAGAACCTGAAGTAACAACAATGTTGTAACATCCATCAGCTAAACATAAAGTATCCCAGTTTGCGAAAGGATTAGATAGAGTCGCAGAAGTAACTAAGTTACCTGATCCATCATACATATCGAATGAAGAACCACCCCAGCCTCCGCCAAGATCCATTAAGTTTAATGTGAATACGTTATCTGTACAAGAATACATACATGAACCATTATCACTAGTTGCACTAGCATCGTAGTTTTGTGCAGCAGGGTCTGTACAACCAAGGTTACAGCCACCAGCTCCAACTTCTAGTAAACCACTAAATGGAGCTCCTCCTGTTAAAAGAGTATCACCATCAAGTACAAGTTCCCAAGAAACTTCACCTTGCCATGAACCATAGTCAACAGTTACCCAGTAACAACCAGGCATGATACATAAAGAGTCATCCTCTTCAGCACCACTAGAAACTGTAGATCCACCAGCGTTTAATGTATCACCGTTAGTACTTACTATATATAGGAAGTTACCATTCCATGAATCACCAAATGAATCGTGCATGTCAATTAATAATTGACCAGCAAATCCTTGGTAAACACATGAATACTCACAAGTACCATCATCGAAGTTTGCACCTGAATCAAAGTTTAATGCGTTAGTATCAGTACATCCATAGTATAAACATGAACCATCATCAAAGTTAGCAGATGGGTCGTAGTTGTCAGCTAAAGGATCCATACATCCAGGATCTAAAGATGCAGAAACGAAGAAAGTTTCAGAACCTACACAACCATTACAATCAGTAATAGTTACAGTGTAAGAACCAACTCCTAATCCAGAGATGTCTTCAGTTGTAGCACCGTTTGACCATGAATAAGTATAAGTGTTAGCATTTGGATCACCATAAATAACTTCTCCGTTCCAATTTCTTGGAGAGAATGATAATAAACCAAAAGCTGAACATCCATGTCCTTCAGTAATTGTTATATTGTTATCTGCAGATCTTGGAGTAGTTCCAGGAGTACCACTACCATTAGTATAACCAATGTTAGCGCTGTAAATACAGTGGAATCCATAAGTTGCACCTGCAGGAATAACAACTGGGTTAGGGAACATAATAGTTCCTGTAGCAGCACCAGCAGTTAAATCTACTGTTCCAGCTACTTGAGATACCCAGTTTTGAGAAACTGTATAATCTCCTGCATCAGAAGACCACCATTCAACACCTGTTCCAGGAGCATCTCCAGCTAAAGCAGGACCTTGAGTCATACCTAAAATAGAAATGTCACCACCAGAAGTGTTAACAATATTAAACATGTTTCCTAACTGTCCATTGTTATTATCAATTGGAGTTGCAAGTGTCATTGCAGACACACAACCACCACCAGTTGCAGTAATATCAATTAATCCAAGAGAATCGTTTACAGTAGGTGTATTAACAATAAAAGTAGATGCTGAATCAACTCCAACAGGAGCAGGCTCATTAATAACTACTTGAATTGCATCCCCACAACCATTATCAGGATCAGTTACAGTTACAGTATATGTATCAGCAACTAAGTTAGTTACTTGTTGCGTTGTAGCATATACAGATCCACCACTAGTTAACCATGTGTAAATATCACCAGAAGTAGAGTAAGAATTGTTTGCAAGTACCATTGCATTACCAGTAGCATCTCCAGCACATAATGGATCGAAAGAGAATAGCTCAGATAAGCCGTAGTACGTACAAGGAGTTACATCATATGCCTCTATGTTATCAATCCAAACATATCCTGGCCATCCATAATCTACATTATAGTTAACCATTGCTTGGAATGTTACATATACGTCAGTTTGACCAGCCCATGCATCTAAATCATACATGTAGTGACCATAATCCCACGCAGAAGCGTTAGTAGAAGTAAATCCTCCTAATTGGTTTTGATCAGAGAAGTGATCAATACCAGAAACCATTTCAGTTTGAACAACACCGTTTACAAGTACTCTAAACCATGCACAGTTTGAAAATGCAGAGTAAAGCGCAGCTGAGAAACGTAAGTCAACATCAGATCCAGATCCAGATAAATCCAAGCAGAAGTTAGCAAAAGCTTGGTGGTTAGGATCAGTAAACGCAGTTGAACTATTTTGTGTTCCATAGAATGTATCACCACCCGTAAACTGTAAAGATACAGTATCAATAAGTGCATCATCAGCACTTGAGAATGATAAACCATCTACTAAGATTCCGTTTGTAGTCGTGTAGCCCATCGCAGTAAGGTCTTCAGATTCAACATCTTCTAAGTAGTTAAGTGTACCACAAGGATAGTAAGTACATAAAGTATTGTCAGGAACGTTACATCCTCCACAGTAGTTAGATGCATATTGATCTAAACAACCTGTATATAGACATGAACCGTCATCGATTAAAGCAGCAGGATCGTAGTTATCCGCAAAAGGATCAGTACAACCTACAGCTAATTCAGAGAACTGAATCATATCTAGACATGCGTCAGATGTAAATGATGTTCCAGTAGCCATATGAAACTCAACAGCAATTTGACCTGAACCATAAGTAGAAAGATCTACTAGTCCTAAAGACCATTGATCTCCTTGATCTCCAGAAAGAGACCATGCATTTGTCCAAGTTAAACCACCATCAGTTGATATGTTTACTTCAAGTGTTCCCATTGTAGCACCGTACATGTGGTATTGCCAAGTTAAGGCTGGTGATGTCCACGCTGATAAATCTACACATGTTACCGACATTCTAGCATCTGAATTAGATCCAGCACCTGAAGTCTCTGTAAACACATAGTATGTACCATCGTAAGCACCAGTAGAAGGTCCAGTGTTAGATGAAGGCGTACCTCCAGATCCAACTGTCCAATCTACAGTATTCGTTGGGTCATTTGCCCAAGTAGTACCAAAACCACCACCATATGTTTCCCAACTTTCTAGTGTATCACCTGCTATACAACCATAAAGACAAGAACCATCATCGGCATTAGCCAACGGGTCGTAATTTGAAGCGCCTGGGTCAGTACATCCAGGAACCCAAGGTAAACAGAAATTTTCTGTATACGTAGCTCCAGATGTGAAACCAGTACCTAAAGTATACATAACCGAACCTGAAGCAGGATCAATTATTTCTACATAAGCACCATTCCAACCATCACCAAACGAATCAAAACAGTTTAAATCGTAACATCCAGGATCAGGAAGATCAACAGAATCAAGGTATGTAGTTCCACTTGCGTATCCACTACCTGATAGGTAGACAACACCAAGATTATCAACTATATCCCATGAAACCTCTCCTCCCCAAGAACCAGAGTACGTTTGTACGTGTACCCATGTTGCAGAAGCAGTTGACACCATAAGTGCAAAAGCTGTAACAA
>CAZJXE010000115.1:0-3677 GCA_964549835.1 uncultured Weeksellaceae bacterium | reverse complement strand
ACGTGTACCCATGTTGCAGAAGCAGTTGACACCATAAGTGCAAAAGCTGTAACAAGAGCAAACGTCAATTTGTTAAACGTTGTTTTCATAATAATTGTTTTAGTTAAAAAATTTGTTAATTGTGAACAAAAAACCATCGTGCTGCGACACTTTGGTTATGTTGTTAGGTAATAAATACGACGAAACATCGCATCCTAATAGATACGAATTACAGATCAGTTTAACCTGATAATTAATTCTTTTATTCATTAAAATTTGAGTTTTTTGTCGTAAAAACTTGCGATAAAAATAAAAAAAAAATTAAATAAAAGCAAAATATCTTCTTTTTTTTATGATTAAAAACAACATATTTTAAGCTAATTTTTAATTAAAAATATTATGTAAATAACATTAGGGTTAAAAAAAACGCAATCAACAATATTATTATATTTGCATATAGACCTATTAATCTGTTTGTTATGAAAAAAAATATACTTATTCTATTAATATTTTTAATAGTCCCTTTTATCAGCTTTTCACAAGCTCCAAATAATCTTTTTGTCAATTTGGTTTATAGTAATTCAGCAATTGTACAATGGGAAAGAGGAAACTGTGGCCAATTAAATTATGTACTTGCATATAAAGATAGTACTCAATCAAACTGGGATAGTGTTTTGGTAAATAATAACGGATTTATTACTCAGGTTTATAATTTAGCTGGTTTAAACTCTTTAACAACATATAATTGGAGAGTAAAATGTGATACAACATGGGTAAATGGACAAAATTTTACAACCTCTTCTATTTTCACTTTTGTTTTTAATGTAACCGATGCAACATGTTCTGGATCAACAGATGGAGCTATTGATTTAACAGTAAATGGAGGCTCGCAACCCTACACCTATGCATGGTCTTCACCGGTTTTTCCTTGGTTTAGTGAAACAAGTCAAGATATTGACACGCTTTTTCCTGGAATGTATTACATAGATGTTACCGATGCTGTTGGAAATACAGAAAGAGATTCTGTTTTGGTTTCTATTGTTGATAGTCACTCCATAAATCAAACTATTTCTGATTTTAGTATCAACCCCGTTACTGGATATGGCCAATGGACAAATACAATTCTTCAACTAACAAATACAGGCTGTGATGTAAATTTAAGACCAGAATTTAATATCTCACACGACAGTATTGCTATTACCCAAGGTGATTTTGATCTACAATGGTACAATCCGCTAACTGGTCAATTTGCCAATCTACCTTATGATATAAATAACAATGGAGAAGCTTATGGATTTTGGCACTACACAAGTAATGGACCAAATCCAGACTCAACAGGAATAACTGTAAATGAGGGAGCAACCCAATTATTAACGGTCAGAGTTAGGTTTAATAATAACCCAACAAATACAGCAAACTATGGTCTTTACTCTTGTATTTGGAACACTCAGGAAGTTGATAGTGTTGGAAATATTGTCCAATTATTAGCTCCTGCAGATACATTACATTTAAGATTTTCAGATTGTGCTGCGTTTTCAATTGATAGTATAAGTGTTAACAATATTGCCTGCTATGGAAGTAATGATGGAAGTGCTTTCATAGAATCTGTAAACAGTGGATTTGGAAATTACACCTATCAATGGAGTAATGGTGATTCTTCTTCAATTGCTTCAAATCTTTCTGCAGGAAATTACAGTGTATTAATTATAGATAATTATAGTGGCTGTCAAGATTCAACAACATTTGATATTATAGAAGCAGCTCCAATTGTAATAAATTTAACTGGTGCTAATGTAAGTTGTAATGGCGCTAGTGATGGATCAATATCTTCCTCAGTTACTGGAACTGGATTATTTAGCTACAGTTGGTCTAATGGTGCTACAACTCAAAATATAAATTCTTTAACTGCTGGTACATATATCTTAACTGTCTATGATTCTGTATGTAATATATCATTTATAAATTCATATACAGTTAATGAACCATCTCCTATTATCTATTCATCTTCATCACTTCCTAATGCCTCTTGTGATAGCACTCAGTGTACCGGTTTAATTACTGCAAATGTTAGTGGTGGTACACAGCCTTATCAATTTTCTTGGAGTAATGGAAGTACTCAACAATCAATCTCAAATTTATGTGCTGGATCATATTCAGTAATCGTAACTGATGCTAATTCTTGTCAAACTTTTTATGACACTATTACAATAATTGATACTGTTGGCTCGGCAAGTTTTTACATTAATGGAAATGATGTTAGTTGCTTTGGATTTAATGATGGTAGCGCTGAAGCTATTGTCTCATCAGGAGCAACTTATGGAAATGTTTCTTTATTAAATTATTGCGGTTCTAGCCCTTACACATCAGCAAATAGTGTGAATATAGCAGAGGTAAGGCTTCTTGGAGATAATGGTGATAATATTCTTAACAACACCTCTTCATACGGAGACACATATGAAGATTTTACTAATCAATACGCCAGTTTAACTCCTGGAAATTCATACACTGTAACAGTTGAGATTGGTTCAGTTAATCCAAACAATTTAATTAATGAATTTGCTGGAGCAAAAGTATATGCCGATTGGAATACTGATGGAGATTTCTTTGGCCCAAATGAAGAATTAGGAATAATAAATGTTGATACAGTTCCTTTTATAACTGATGTGAATTTCACTGTTCCAAACTCATTAACTGGATACGTAACAAGACTAAGAATTGTAATGCAAGAAAATAATGACTCAATAATTGGGCCTTGTGATAGCACTTATTTTGATCCATCAGTTGGATCATTTATTGGACCAATTAGAGGAGGAACTGAAGATTATTCTTTAGTAGTAAATGTTACTCAACAGCCTACATTTCTATGGTCTAATGGTGCAACAACTCCAATAATTGATTCACTTGCCCCTGGAGTTTATTCATGTTTTTTAACAGATGAAAATAATTGTACTGCTACAGATAGTATAATTATATCTGAACCATCACAAATAACAGATAGCTTAACAGTTGGGACCATACTTTGTTATGGTGGGTTTACTACTGCTTCTTTAACGATAAGTGGCGGAACTCCCCCATATACTGAAACTTGGTCATCAGCTCCAAACAGAGTTTATGCTGGAACAATGTCTTATACGATAACAGATTCCTTAGGATGTCAGCTTACAAATTCATTTACTGTAGGTCAACCTAACCAAACATTGTTAAGCCTTCAATTACTTGATAGTATAAGTTGTTTTGGTGGTAATGATGGATCGTTATTCACAAATATTTCTGGAGGAATACCACCATTTAATTTTCTATGGACAAACAATGTAAATAGTGATTCTCTTTACACAGATACAATATCAAATCTTGTGGCTGGTAGATATTTCTGTGCAATTACAGATTCAAATAATTGCGTAACTAATAAATCTTTTTCTCTTACTCAGCCAGCTGAAATTTTAGTAAGCCAAAACAATACAAATGTTTTATGCTATGGAGATACAAATGGAGTTACTGTTTTAAATATTTCAGGTGGCGATGGAAATTACACTTTAAATGCTTTTGGACAAACATTAGCTCTTCTAGGATCAAATACAATTAGCTCAGCACAATTTTTTCCAGGGGGGATTCCAGCCGGAGTTTATCCTTTCTCTGTAACTGATGGATCTGGATGTATTAAAAATGACACTATTGTTATTACTCAACCAAATGCATTA
>CAZJXE010000114.1:0-3680 GCA_964549835.1 uncultured Weeksellaceae bacterium | reverse complement strand
AAATTGCAGAAATTGTTGTAAAAAAAATTGATCAAAGAATCATAAAAATAAAAGATGTTGCGAATGTTAGAAGAATCTGGAAAGATGTATCAAATAGAAAGTTTTATAATAATATTGCTGGTGTTGTTATAAATGTATTTAACACTAATAATGAAGATATAAGTATTGTAGCTGGAAAATCTAGAGCTTATATTGAAAATTTTAATAAAATTAACAAAGATGTTAAGGCAGACATAATACAAGACAATTCTATAGTAATAGAACAAAGAATAGCATTATTAACAAAAAATGGTGTTATAGGCTTTATATTAGTTTTATTAATCTTAACATTATTTTTACACCCTAGCCTGGCCGGGTGGGTAGCAGTAGCAATTCCAATTTCTTTTGCTGGAATGTTTATACTAGCTTCTTTCTATGGAATTACCTTAAATGTAATCTCACTTTTTGGAATGATAATTGTGATTGGAATTCTTGTAGATGACGGAATTATTATTGCTGAAAACATATACCAAAGATATGAGAATGGAGAAGACCGTATTAATGCTGCTATTAACGGTACATTAGAAGTATTACCAGCGGTATTTTCTGCTATTTTAACTACAATAGTTGCATTTTCATTATTTTTTATGCTTGAGGGTATGTTGGGAGATTTTTTCCCTGAAATGGGATTTGTTGTTATTGGAACATTAATCTTCTCATTAATTGAAGGGGTTCTTATATTACCTACACATATTGCACACTCAAAAGCTTTAAAAGGAATTAAGCCAAGTGATAGAATTAACAAAATAATTAATAAAACAACGGATATTCTCAACAGAGTTAAGACAAAATATTACGCGCCAGTTCTTCGCTTTACATTAAAAAATCCCCTTACAGTCATACTACTTTTTATATGTTCGTTTGCAATTACAGTAAGTGCGATGAGCGCTGGATTAATAAAATCAACTGTATTTCCTAATATAGAAGGAGAAAATATAATTGTAAATCTAAAGTTTGAGGCCGGATCAAGTGAAGAAAAATCAATAAAATGGATAAATTATATCGAAGATAAAATTATTGAAAAAAACAAATTAATAAGTAAGGATTATAATGAAGGAGTTTCTCTAGTAAAAGCAATTGAAAAGACATTTGGAAGCAATCAAGCAGCTGATCAATGGACTATGGCTTCGGCTCAAAGTTCTGAAAAAAGTTATTTAAATGTTCTTTTAGTTCCATCTGAAGAAAGATCCATAGGAACTTCTGAAATCACAAATTACTTTAAGGATGCTGTAGGTGAAATCCCGGGTGCAGAATCATTAACATTTGACATTGAAAGTCCATTTGGAAAAGCCATCAGCATTGCCTTATTTTCAGAAAACAATGATGAACTATTAAGTGCTATCAAAATTTTAAAAGACTATATGATTAGTCTTAATGTTATGAAAAACATTGAAAGTAGTGATCAAAAAGGCCTAAAAGAAATCAAGTTAAAACTAAAAAATAAGGCATATCAATTAAATCTTTCTACTGCTCAAATTATGAATGAAATCAGAAATGGATTTTATGGGTTCGAATCACAAAGGTTACAGATTGGTACTAATGAAGTTAAAATTTGGATTAGATACAATGAGCAAGATAGAAATTCTATTTATGATCTTGAAAATATGAGAATTAATGTTTTAGGTAATAATTATTTAGTTGGTGATTTAGTTGATATTAATATTGAAAGAGATCTAATAAGTATAGATCATTTAAATGGAAAAAGATCAGTACAAATAGATGCTGATTTATTAAATCCCAAAATTGATAATCCAATTGTAATAACATCTAATGTTGAAGAATTTATTAACTCTAATATAAAAACTATTTATCCTTCAATTAAACATTCTATTGAAGGACAAATTAGATCACAAAGTGAAACAGGAGAATCATTAATGTTATCTGGTCCAATTATTCTAATATTAATGTTAACCATAATTCTATTTACCTTTAGAAGTATCCTACAAACATTTGCTGTTTTTGTTTTAATTCCTTTTGGATTTATTGGTGTTGGTTGGGGTCACTTTATTCATGACTTCCAACTATCGATGTTTTCATATTTCGGAATGATTGCACTAATAGGGATTTTAGTAAACGATTCTCTTGTTTTTATAAGTAAATTCAACAAAAATATGAAAGATGGTTTAAAATTTGAAGAAGCATTAACTGCTACTGGTCTCTCAAGGTTTAGACCTATTATTTTAACTTCTATTACAACAATTGCTGGATTGGCTCCTCTTATATTTGAAAAAGAACTACAAGCTCAATTTTTAATTCCAATGGCAATTGCAATTGCATATGGTCTTATTTTAGCTACATTACTTACATTAATTTTTCTTCCTGCATTTTTGAAAATCACAAATAAGATAAGGTATACTAAAGAATGGATATTTACTGGTAAAAAGTTAAATGAAGAAGAAAGAGAACCTTCAATAAAAGAAATGGAATATGAAAAGATTTAAGCTTCTTAATACTCAACACCTTTTTGT
Source organism: uncultured Weeksellaceae bacterium (assembly GCA_964549835.1). Classification (GTDB taxonomy): domain Bacteria; phylum Bacteroidota; class Bacteroidia; order Flavobacteriales; family BACL11. The sequence continues at coordinate 1,173 of CAZJXE010000114.1, read as the reverse complement.
TAGTGTTTTATTATTTCTTTCAATAACTATTAATGCGCAAAACAATTTGACTTTAGAAAATGTTTTAGCAATTACATTAAAAGAAAATATTGATATAAAAATTAAAACAAATGAACTAAATCAAGTAGAAAACTATGAAAAAGTTGGTGTTTTGGGTGTTTTACCAAGAATAAAAATTAATGGTTCTTCTTCAGTTAACAATGGAACATCAAGCCTTGAATTTGCAACTGATGATTTTCCTTCAATAAATGATGCAAGTTCAGAATCAACTAGTATTAATGGAAATATTGAGTTCAGTTATAACCTTTTTAATGGTTTAGGATCAATATATACATATCAAAAACTAAAAAAACAAAGTGACTTAAAATCTACTGAACTTTTAATTCAGATTGAACAAGCTTTAATTAAAACAGCTAAACAATATTACGACATAGCATATCTGCAAGAACAAAATAAAATATATTCCGACCTTTTAGATGTTTCTAAAGAAAGGTATGAAAGAGTAAAGATTCAAAATGAATTTGGAAACGCTTCAAAATTAGACTTATTAAGTGCAGAAATTGACTTAAATAAGGATAGTGTGAATCTTATCAATTCAAATTATGATCTTAAAGTTGCAAAAAATCAATTAAACCAAACATTAAATAGAGAATTAACTTTAGATTTTAATGTAGACAACAAAGTAGAAATAAATAGTAATTTGCTATACTCTGATTTAAATAAAGAAATACAAAAGAATAACAACAATATTTTATTTCAACAATATTTGATTGAAGTTTCCAAGAAAGACAAAAAGATAAATTCTTCATCTATTTTTCCACAAGTTAATATCTCGGCACAATACGGATATAATAATACGGAAAGTAATACAAGTTTGATCCTTGATCAAACAAGTTTAGGTTTAACTGGTTATATTAATTTTACTTGGGATATTTTTGATGGACTTGCAAGAGGAAAAATTAACCAAAACAAGAAAATTGAAATAGAATCAAATAAATTACAACTAATTGCTATTGAGCAGGAAATACAAAAGGAATTTAACTCTACATACCAACTATACTCGAATAGTATTAATTTAATAGATATTGAAAGAAGAAATCAATCTACTTCTGAAAAATTCTTTGAAAGAGCAAAAGAACAGTTCTACCAAGGACAACTAAGCAGAAATGATTT
>CAZJXE010000113.1:0-3688 GCA_964549835.1 uncultured Weeksellaceae bacterium | reverse complement strand
CAATTCTATTTTATTGCTATTTCATTAATAACCGCCTTAATTATTTTAATTATTGATTGGAAGTTTTATTATTCTTTATCATTTATAATTTTTGGCCTTGTAATTTTTAGTCTTATAGCCGTATTAATTATTGGAGGTGTTACTAATGGAGCCATGTCATGGTTTCAAGTTGGAAGTATAAAAATTCAACCTTCGGAACTGGCTAAATTTGCTACTGCACTTGCACTAGCAAAATTCTTTAATATGCAACATACAAAAAGTCAAAAAATTTCAACTAAATTATATTCCTACCTCATTATTTTAATACCATCTTTCTTAATTATTTTACAAAATGACTTAGGTACAGCCTTAATCTTCTCTTCTTTTATACTTGTTCTTTACAGAGAAGGCTTATCTATTAATATCCTTTTTTTAGTTTTAATATTAGGCGTATTATGCTTGTTAAGTCTTTTAATTAATCAAATGATTTTGATCTATATTTTTTCTGCAATTGCATTAATTAGTTTACTTTTTTTTAGATTTAATAAAAAAGATGTTTTTGCAATAATAATAACATGGTTATTGTCTATTATTTTTGTTTTAGGGACAAACTATTTTGTTAATGAAGTTTTAGCCCCACACCATAGCAAAAGAATTAATATTCTTTTAGGAAAAGAATTCGACCCTTATGGTGCTGGCTATAACTTAATTCAATCTAAAATTGCAATTGGATCAGGTGGAGGTTTTGGTAAAGGTTTTCTAAGCGGTACGCAAACAAGATTTGACTTTGTTCCTGAACAAAGTACAGATTTTATTTTTTGCACTATTGGGGAAGAATGGGGTTTTCTTGGTAGCTTTCTTTTTATAATGCTATTTATAGGCTTAATTTTTAGAATAATAATTTTGTCTGAAAGGCAGAGATCAAGTTTTAGTAGAATTTATGGATATAGTGTAGCCTGTATTTTATTTCTTCACTTTACAATAAATATTGGTATGACAATTGGTTTATTACCAACGGTAGGTATTCCTTTACCCTTTATAAGCTATGGGGGGTCATCGTTATTAGGATTTACAGTTCTACTTTTTATATTCCTAAATCTAGACTCCTATAGATTAGAAATACTTAGATGAACTAATAAACTTCTGATCTATTATCAACTAAATTAGCATCATTCTGAAGAGCCTTAAATGATGATGTGATTGCATAATTTTTAATTTTTTCTCTCATTGACTGCTGCTCTTGAGAAAAATCGCCTTCAGATCTATATTGATCTCTTGAATTAACTCTAACAAAAACTAGTGAATTTTTAGTTTTTATTGGAGATGAAACTTCTCCAACTTCAGTACCATAAATAGCTCCTACTACTTCTGGAACATAACCTAAATTGTTTACACTTAATGAGGAAAGTTGCGCTTTAACATCTTTTACAATACTTGTACCATATAATTCACTCATTTCTTCTAGATTAGAAGATCCATTTATTTTTTCAACCAACATTTCATATTTTTTATCAGATCTTATTTCTTCTTTTATACTGTTTTCTAAATCATCGACAGCAGTATAACCTTCTCTATTTTCATTTATAAGCTTCGCAACTACATATGAGTTATCAAATTCAAAAACTTCAGAAACATCACCGACATCAGCTTTATTCATCCACTTTACAATTGATCTAGAGTTTGCAAGACCAGTAATGTTTTCTTTACTTGGGACTACATTAACATCACTTCTTTTAACAAGGTTTTCTTTATTTACAATAGAATCAAAAGGGTTATTATCCGTTACTACTTGGCTTACAAATTGTGCAGCCTCTGTATAGTAACTATTATATGTTTCAGTACTTGCAGAAACATTTCTATCAATATATGCTATCTTATATTTTCTTGATTTTCTACTTTTATTAATTACTTGTACAAGATGAATCCCAAATTGTGTTTCAATAATATTCAATTCATTTAAATCAGAAGTAAAACACACCTCATTAAAAAGATCTACCATTTGTCCTTCGGCAAACCAACCTAATTCTCCACCTTTAATCGCAGAGGTTTTATCATCAGAAAAATTCTGAGCAATAAATGCAAAATCTTGTCCAGATTCAATTCTCTTCTTAAGATCATTGATAACTGTTTTAACTGAATCTAAGCTTTTTGTAGCTGTTGGAGAAATTAGAATATGTCTAGCCTCAACAGAATCTGGCCTTTGCTGAATATCAACTAATTTAGTAATTCTATATGTTGATGGATTTGTCTTATAAGGACCAATTACTGAACCCTTATCACTATCTAATAAACTTGAAAATGCTGAATCATTTTGTAATGACTCCCTATCTTGAAAATTAAACAATACTCTTGAATTATCAGAATTTCTTCTAACCATAGTAAGATAATCATCATAATTTGCAAAATCTTCTTTAAGGCCGTCAATAGATTTTCTTGTTGCTTTATCATCTTCTAAAGTAGGAACAACAGAAAAAACTACATACTCAACATCTCTACTCAATTCTTGTTTATAATTTTCCTTATTTTCATTATAATATTTTTTAACTTCCTTTGATGAAACATCTATTAGTGAATCATCAATAGTAGAATAAGGAACATTGATATAATCATAGCTAGTTACTTGTGTTCCTTCATTATATGAAATCATTGCTTCCTCAGAATTAATAAAAGTACCTTTTTCAACTAACTTATCGTATTTTTCATTTCTAAGAACATTAATTAAATAGTCTTGAAAATTCAACCAATTTCTTACAGATTCTCCAGTCTGATCTTGCTCTACTTGCTGTAAATAACCCAAAACTTTTGTTCTATCAAACTGACCCGTATTTGGGTCTTGAAAAGCTTGAATTTTACTCACTTCAGGATGAACATTTACCCCAGATATTCTTTCCATCCATTCGTCATCTGATACACCAAGACCAAGTAAACCGTATTGATCTTCCATAATTAACTCTCTGGTTAATTGATTCCATGCTTGATTTCTTATGTTAGCAATAACTCCCTGAGTTAAGATAGAGTTTGGATTTTGTGTTTTCCAATTTTCAATTCCTATATCAACTGTTTTTTCAAAATTTTGAATATGTATGTTTTCACCTAAAACCTCACCAACATAAAGTGTACTTGGCCCACCCGATCTTTTGGATTGCATAAAATCTCCAAGTATAAATGCAAGCATTGCAAAACCGATTACTGCTAATAGTAATCCTGATCTATTTCTTATTTTTCCAAGTGCACCCATAAAGCTTTATTTTTAAAAAGTCTGCGAATATACAATTGTTATTTTACAAATAAAAATATTAATTAATTACGTATCAAAAGATGAATTTTGATGACACTTCTATCATCAACCTCTTTAACTGTTATTTTATAGTCTTCTTCATCTATCACATCATCAATTTTTGGTATATTTTCAAAATAATTTAAAATATATCCAGCGACAGTCTCATATTCTTCAGATTCAGGAATTGATATATTAATATCTTTATTTAGTGAAATAACTTCAATTCTAGCTAAAACAATAAATTCATTATCATTGATTTTTTCAAACAATTTTAGATCCATATCAAACTCATCTTCAATTTCCCCTACAATTTCTTCTGTAACATCTTCAATTGTCAACATTCCTGATGTTCCTCCAAATTCATCAACGACTAGAGCAACTCCTTTATCTTCATCTATAAAATCTGATAGTAGCTGCATAGCATACATT
>CAZJXE010000112.1:0-3706 GCA_964549835.1 uncultured Weeksellaceae bacterium | reverse complement strand
CATAGTTTGAGAAAAATTTACTTAAAAAATCAAAAATATTTATAATTATATATTTATTTACCCAACCAAAAATTCCCCATCCAAGAGGTATGATCTCCTCAAATTTATAATTATAAGACTGCAACTGCTTATAATGATTTGGCCCAAAATAAAATTGAAAATCTAACTGTTCATTTTGATTATGATTAAAAGGTAGCTCAAATTCTGCAGAAAGATTTTTAATGTACTTTGAGTTTTCATCTTTTATGCTATATAGAGATGCATTTTCTAAACCACTTTTAGATACTAAAATTGAGCTGAAAAATTGTTGTTGAAATGCAACCCAGGATAGTTTGTTAGATAGCTTTTCTTCATCTTCAGCTGTTGTATAGCCTAAGTAATCAATATCATCTTTGTCTGCAAGAAATTGATAATATATACCTGTATACATATCCTGATTTGATTTGCTCTTTTCAGTTTGTGGAGTTTTCATTTGCCACTCCAAATTCATATAGTTTAATTCCTTTGGAATAATCTCATTCATTCCAAAAAGGTTAATGTTAAAATCAACTAAATAATCGTCGTTAATTCTGTAATTAAAATCTACATAGTGAAGACTATCAATAGCAAGTCGCATAGTAATAGCATTATTAGAGCCTTCAGATGTATTATAAATAGGCTTAAAAAATAGATCTTTTGTATTTATACTAATTCCAGTTGAAAAATTAAGATTAAATACTGATGAGTCCGTATTAAAAATTTCAAGTTCTTCTCCAGTATAAGTAGTATATTTTTTTTGATTTGGCCCTTCTTTTACTGTAGCAGATTTTATTTGTCCACCTTTATTTGAAATAACAAGTTTTATTTTTTCATTTTCAAGAATAACTTCTTTTTCTTCATCGTATGAAGATTCTGAAAAAATGCCAAAATTAGATTTAACTATTTTTTTTGCAGCTGGATCAACATTTGTAGTATAGGTGTCTTTAAATGTTTCTTTATTTTCAGTAGATGGTAATTCTAATTTTTCAGTATTATTTTCTTTTTCAATTTCTTCATTTGTGGGAAGAAAATAAAAATTAAAAACAAGAAGTATTAGAAACATTAATACAAAACCAGTTAGGGAATTTTTGTCGTAATTTTTCATTTTTTGTTATTGATACATGCTTGAACAAATTCACTAAAAAGTGGGTGAGGATTTAATACAGTACTGCTGTATTCAGGATGAAATTGTACTCCCACAAACCATTTATTTTTTGGAATCTCAACTATTTCAACTAAATTATTTTCTGGATTAATTCCTGAAAACTTCATTCCATTTTGATTAAAGACATCTTTATATTTATTATTAAACTCATATCTATGTCTATGTCTTTCCTCAATGTTTGCAGTTTTATATGCATTATAAGAAAAGCTATCTTTTTCAACTCTACAATTATATGAACCTAACCTCATGGTACCCCCTTTATTTTCTATATCCTTTTGGTTTTCCATTATGTCAATTACAGGATAATTAGTTTCTGGATTCATTTCAGTAGAATTTGCTTCTAACTTGTTTAATACATTTCTTGCATATTCAATTACTGCACACTGCATTCCAAGACAAATACCTAAGAAAGGAATATCATTTTCACGAACATATTTTATGGCATTAATTTTTCCCTCAATTCCTCTATCACCAAAACCAGGAGCAACTAAAACGCCATCAACACTACTTAATTCTGTGGCAATATTATCTTCACTTAAATTTTCTGCATGAAGCCATTTAATATTTACTTTGCAATTCTTTTCAGTACTTGCATGTATGAAAGCTTCTGAGATAGATTTATAAGAATCTTTAAGTTTTATATACTTTCCAACTAAGCCAATATTTATTTCTTTGTTTGGGTTATTTAGTTTAAATAGAAAATCTTTCCATTTTTCAAGATTAACATCAGAATCTTCATCTAAATTTAATTTTCTTAAAACGACTTTATCTAAGTTTTCTTTTTGCATTAAAAGAGGAACCTCATATATGGTTTTTGCATCAATAGATTCAATAACAGCATCTTTTTCAACATTACAGAACAATGCTATTTTTTGTTTAATATTTTCTGTTAAACTATGTTCTGTTCTACAAACAAGAATATCTGGTTGAATTCCAGACTCTAATAATGTTTTAACAGAGTGTTGTGTTGGCTTTGTTTTTAGTTCTCCAGCTGCAGATAAATATGGAACCAGAGTAAGATGAATATAAATAGCATTTTTTTGTAATTCCCATTTTATTTGTCTAACTGCTTCTATGTATGGAAGCGATTCAATGTCACCAACCGTACCTCCAATTTCAGTTATAACAAAATCAAATTCATTAGTATCACCTAATATTTTTATTCTTCTTTTTATTTCATCTGTAATGTGTGGAATTATTTGAACTGTTTTTCCCAAATAATCACCTTTTCTTTCTTTGTCAATTACAGTTTGATATATACTTCCTGTAGTTACATTATTTGCTTGAGATGTTTGATGGTCAAGAAATCTTTCATAATGACCAAGATCTAGATCAGTTTCAGCACCGTCATTTGTAACATAACATTCCCCATGCTCATAAGGATTCATTGTTCCAGGATCTATATTAATGTATGGGTCTAATTTTTGTATTGTAACTTTATAACCACGAGAGATTAATAATTTCCCAAGAGAGGCTGCTATTATTCCTTTTCCTAAAGATGAGGTTACACCTCCTGTTACGAATATATATTTTGTTGAGAAGTTATTCAATGTTTTTTTTACAAAAATAGTATTTAAAATTATTTAATTGACTAGGCAGATTCTTAATTTAAAAAGTCAAGCTCATTCCAATACTTGGCATAAGTGGAAGTTGATTTACTCTTTCATACTTTACTCTGTTAAAGTAAAAGATGTTTTCGCGATTGTATGCGTTAGTGACTGATGCAGTAACATTAAGATTTGTATTTTTTCCAAAGGAAAAATCTTTTGCAATTGAAAGATCTAATCTATGATAATAAGGAAGTCTTCCTTGATTTAATTCAGCATATTGAATACCAAGATCTCCATTTGAAGAAGTATAATCTGTATTTATTCCATTTGAAAATGTAATATTTTCGTAGAAACCTTGTGTTTGAGTAAATGGGAATCCAGATCCTAAATTCCATCTAGCATCAAATTTCCAATCTTGATTCTTGCCAAATTTATAGGATGTTACAAAATTTACATTATGTCTTCTGTCGAAGTGTGGAGAATATTCACGAACTCCATCATTTCTTTTTACTTCTCCCAAAGAATAAACTAGCCAAACATATAGTTTTTTACTATTATATTTAATTAAAGCATCTACCCCTCTTGCAACTCCAGTTTCAATTATAAATGTTTCATCATCATTACTTGTCATGTTTCTATTTATGTTAGTTAATTGACTAAAATCTTTTATATATGCTTCGATTTGAAAATCTATTTGGTCACTAACATCGTATTCAATACCTGTTATGATGTGTTTAGCTTTTTGAATTTTGCTATTGTATTCTTCTCCATTTGGCTGACTTGGTATTTCTTCAGGAGAAGAAATAATACCAGAAAATAAGTTTACAACATCTCTATCTGATGACGTGCTAAGGATATTTTGAGAATAAAATCCACTTGCAATTTTGGTTCTCATCTTGTCGTTAATAATATATTTTAGTCCAAGTCTAGGTTCAGGAGATAATCCGAGAGTATATTTTTGAATTCTAAAGCC
>CAZJXE010000111.1:0-3726 GCA_964549835.1 uncultured Weeksellaceae bacterium | reverse complement strand
ATCAAAGTTATCGGCAAAGATGTTAATAAAGGTAAAATTTCTCTTTCTGAAGCTGAAGTAATTGTTTCTGCTGGTAGAGGACTTAAAGGACCGGAAAATTGGAATATGATTGAAGAACTTGCTGATGAATTAGGTGCTGCGACTGCATGTTCAAAGCCTGTATCTGATATTGGCTGGAGACCTCATTCAGAACATGTTGGACAAACTGGAAAAGCTGTAGCCCCAAATCTATATATTGCCATTGGTATTTCTGGAGCAATACAGCATCTTGCTGGAGTAAACTCGTCAAAAGTTATGGTTGCTATTAATACTGACCCTGAAGCTCCCTTTTTTAAGGCTGCTGACTATGGTATTGTGGGAGATGCATTTGAAGTTGTTCCTAAACTTATACAAGAAATTAAAAATTTTAGAAACAATTAAATTTGGAGTTAATTCAATTAAATATTTCTGCAATAAGACAAAGTGATGCTCAAAATAACGCATATGTTATGCTGTTAAATGAAACTGTAGGCAAAAGACAACTTCCTGTAGTAATTGGATGGTGCGAAGCTAGAGCAATCGCAGTAGCCTTAGACAGTAAAGAAAAAACTGAAAGACCATTAACACATGACTTATTTAAAACTTTTGGTGATAAATTTAATATCTCCGTTTCTAAGATGGTTATACATAAATTAATTGAAGGAGTCTTTCACTCTACGCTTTATTGTAAAAATCTGATTAATAGTGAAGAAATTGAAATTGATTCAAGAACTTCTGATGCTATTGCAATTGCTATAAGATTCTCATGTCCAATTTTTACATATGAAGATATTTTATCTAGAGCATCAATTCTTTCTGTAAGTTCATTTGATAAAGAAAATATCAAATCAACTATCGATCATAAAGAAAAAAAAATTAATAAATACTCTCTAAAAGAACTTCAAGAATCACTTAAACAAGCTATTAAAGTTGAGAACTATGAAAAAGCATCAAAAATAAGAGATGAAATAAAAAGAAGAACTTCATGAGAAAGTGTTTTTTAATTTTTATAAATCTTCTTTTTATTTTTTCAGCTCAAGCTGAAGAAGACCCTACAAACTGGACTAATTATTCTTCAAAATGGTTTTTTTCTGAGATAAAATCTGAAAAATCAAGCAATACAGAATTTAAAAAAAGTGATTATTTGTTAATTAATAGTGACAATACATTTGAATATAATATTTCTAAGAAAAATCTATTTGCAAAAGGAACATGGGAGATAACTACAAATAGCATAGTTTTTAATTACTCTCTTCCATCAGATACATCAAGGGAGTATTTAATAGACTACACGGAAGACAAATTGATTTTAATTGAAAATAATGTAAATTATATTTTTTTAAAAACTCCTAAAATAGCAGAAAGCAAACCTATTCTGACTAATATTCTTCGGGGATTTCTTGGATTAATTTCTCTCATTTTTTTAGCCTTTCTATTTAGTAGAGATAAAAAAAATATAAATTGGTCACTTGTAATAAAAGGATTACTAATACAATTAGTATTAGCAATTTTAATTTTAAAGGTTCCCTTTATTCAAAATATTTTTGAGTGGATAAGTTCAATTTTTGTAATAATTCTACAGTTTTCAAAGCAAGGAGCTCTTTTTCTTTTTGGAGAAACTCTAGTTAACAGCAATGAGTTTGGAGCTATTTTTGCATTCCAAATTTTACCAACTATTATTTTCTTTTCAGCACTAACAAGTCTATTATTTTATTTAGGAATTCTACAAAAAATAGTATACTTTTTTGCATACCTTATGAAAAAAACACTAAAGCTTTCTGGAGCTGAAAGCTTATCTGCAGCTGGTAATATATTTTTAGGTCAAACAGAATCTCCACTTCTTGTTAAGCCATATATAGAAAAAATGACAATGTCCGAGTTATTATGCTTAATGTCAGGTGGAATGGCTACTATTGCAGGTGGAGTTCTTGCTGCGTATATTGGTTTTTTAGGTGGTAGTGATCCAGAACAACAACTTTATTTTGCCAAGCATCTTCTTACTGCATCTGTTATGTCAGCACCTGCTGCTGTTGTTTTATCAAAAATTTTATTACCTGAAACAGAAGAGGTTAATGAAGACATGAGCATTTCTAATGAAAAACTTGGTTGCAATTCTTTTGAAGCAATAAGTATTGGAACTAGCCAAGGAATAAGATTAGCAATAAATGTAGGTGCTATGATTTTAGTTTTTATAGCTTTTATTAGTATGATAAATTACTTTTTAAATGATTTTATAGGTGCTAATACTGATTTAAACTCTTCAATTAATAAACTGACTAATGGACAATATACTGGCTTAACTCTTGAATTTTTACTAGGTTACATACTTGCCCCAATTACCTGGCTAATGGGAGTTTGTAAAGAAGATATGGTTTTAGTTGGACAACTATTAGGAGAAAAAACAATATTAAATGAATTTGTTGCATATATATCATTAGCTGATTTAAAAGAAAGTGGAAAGTTTTTTGAAGAAAAGTCAATCATCATTTCTACTTATATTTTATGTGGATTCGCCAACTTTTTGTCAATTGGAATTCAAATTGGTGGAATAGGCTCTTTAGCTCCTAGTAGAACTGGCGATTTATCACGACTTGGAGTTTTAGCATTGATTGCTGGAACACTTGCATCATTATTAACTGCTGTTATAGTAGGAACAATACTTTAAAAAATGAAACAATATCTTGATTTAATGTCACATGTAATGGAAAACGGAAGTTTAAAAACTGATCGTACAGGTACAGGAACAAAAAGTGTATTTGGACATCAAATGAGATTTGATTTAAATAATGGATTTCCTTGTATCACGACTAAAAAGCTTCATTTGAAATCAATAATTCATGAATTGCTTTGGTTCCTTAAAGGTGATACGAACGTTAAATATTTAAATGATAATGGTGTAAGAATTTGGGATGAATGGGCAGATGAAAATGGCAACTTAGGTCATGTTTATGGATATCAATGGAGGAGCTGGCCAACTCCTGATGGTAAACACATTGATCAAATAAAAAAAATTATAGATCAACTAAAAAATAATCCAAATAGTAGAAGAATAATTGTAAGCGCTTGGAATGTTGGTGAAATTGAAAATATGGCCTTACCTCCTTGCCATACTTTTTTTCAATTTTACGTTTCTGAAAACAAATTATCATGTCAACTTTATCAAAGAAGTGCTGATATATTTTTAGGCGTTCCATTTAACATTGCATCATATGCCCTACTAACTATGATGGTTGCACAGGTATGTGACTATAAGCTTGGAGATTTTATTCATACTCTTGGTGATGCTCATATATATACTAATCATTTTGAACAAACAAAACTTCAATTAACAAGACAGCCTAAAAAGTTACCTAAAATGATAATTAATAAAAAGGTGAAAAATATTTTTGATTTTAAATATGAAGATTTTGAACTAGTTAATTACGAACATCATCCTCACATAAAAGGAAAAGTTGCAGTCTAATGAATAATTTACAATGAAAAAAATAGTTGTTCTTGGTGCAGGTCTAGTTGGGGGGGTAATGGCAGATGATTTATCTAAAAATCATAATGTTACATCGGTCGATATTTCAAGAAGTAATCTTGAAAAATTGAGTTCTAATAAAATAGAGAAAATATGTCTTGATATTTCTAACACTAAATTACTGCATGATTTAATTTCTGATTTTGATTTAGTTGTTGGAGCAGTGCCAGGTTTTATGGGTTATA
>CAZJXE010000110.1:0-3767 GCA_964549835.1 uncultured Weeksellaceae bacterium | reverse complement strand
AGTTTTTCGGTTCCAGCAAGCTTATCAAAAAAACTATTAAAGAAATCCTCTTTGTTATTAGTTTGATTATATGCTTCAATTAACCAACTCAAATTAAGAGAGTTTAGATAAGGATAGTTAGTTAAATTCTTACCGAAACATGTACTGTTTTCATGCTTAGGAAATTTACTTCCAGGACCACTTTTTGGTTGGAAAGCATAGCTATAAAATTTTAAAAAAGGAGAACCAAAATGTTGAAATGGCTGATTAGTACCCCTTCCAACACTAACATTTGTTCCTTCAAATAGGCATAATGAAGGATATAAATTAATTGATTTGCTATTTGGAAGATTTGGAGAAGGTTTTATTGGTAGATCGTAAAAGTCATTTCTGTTGTAATTATTCATTTCTATAATTTCCAAATTACAATCAAATTTTATCCACTTTTCACCTACAATCATTTTAGCATATTCTCCTATTGTCATGCCATGAACAATTGGTATTTGATGCATTCCTACAAAAGACATGAATTCTTTTTCAAGAATTGGTCCATCAACATAATGTCCATTTGGATTTGGCCGATCAAGAACAACTACTTTAATTTTATCTTCACCGCATGCTTCAAGTACATAATGTAAGGTTGAAATATATGTGTAAAATCTAGCACCTACGTCTTGTATATCAAAGACAACAACATCGATTTCTTTTAATTGTTCGCTTGTTGGTTTTTTATTTTTTCCATAAAGAGAAATAATTGGCAACCCTGTTTTTAAATCAATTTCGTTATCGATTTTGGCTCCAGCATCTTCTATTCCTCTAAATCCATGCTCAGGTGAAAAAACAGATATGATTTTTTGTTGTAATGATAATAGAGTATCTACAAGATGAACATCATTTACTCTTGATGTTTGATTAGCTACAACTGCTATTTTTTTATTGTCAATAGTTTTTAGAATTTCATCTATTCTATCAGCTCCTAAAACCAGTTGTTGAGCATTGGACCCAAAAGCAGATAAGAGCAGTAAAATGATAATATTTTGTTTTATTTTAGCCATTATGAATACTTCTCTTTTCATTGCAAAAAGATTATATAATGCAAAAGAAAACAATAATAATTATACACGCCCTATAATTCGTATAGCAATTTTAGCTATTGCTCTTTCAGTAGCTGTAATGATTTTATCTGTATTTATACTATCAGGTTTTAAATCTAATATCAGTAACAAAGTTTTTGGTTTTGGTGGTCATATAAACATTTCAAAATTTAGTTATAATCAATCTTATGAAAATGATCCAATTAATTTTAATTCGGAAATGTTAACAGAAATTGAATTGATGGATTTTGTAGATAATGTTCAAACATATGCAACAAAAGCAGGAGTAATTAAAAAAAATAATGAAATTTTAGGAGTTGTATTAAAAGGTGTTGATCAGCGTTATAATTGGAATTTCTTCAATGAAAATTTAATTTCAGGAAATGTTCCACTCTTTAATGATTCAATTACTGAAAACTCCATTTTGATTTCCAAAAATATAAGTAGTAAAATGAAATTAAATGTTGGTGATGAAATGATTATGTATTTTATGGAAAAACCCGTAAGAGTAAGAAAATTTATTATTTCTGGAATATATAAAACAGGGCTATCTGAGTTTGATGATATTACAGTAATTGGAGATTTAAAACACATACAAAAACTTAATAATTGGAATTTAAATCAGATTGGAGGTTATGAAATTTCTATTAATAATTTTAAAAACATTGAAATATATACTTCATTAATTGATGAATCTATTGATTATGATTTAAAAGCATTAAGTATCAATGATAAGTATCCTCAAATTTTTGATTGGCTAAGATTACAAGACTTTAATGTCTTAATTATTTTGATTTTGATGCTTATTGTCGGTGGTGTTAATATGATTACTTCATTGTTAATTATAATTCTAGAAAAAAGCAGATTAATTGGAATGTTAAAAGCAATAGGAGCTTCAGATTGGAATATACGTCATATTTTTATTTATAATTCTTTACAAATAATACTTGGTGGTCTTTTTTGGGGTAATTTAATAGCTGTTTCATTGTCACTTTTACAAATTAGGTTTAATTTTCTAAAATTAGATGAAGCTATTTATTTCATGGATTTTGTTCCAATTAACATTGAACTATTTTCTTTGTTTTTGATTAATCTTGGAACAATAATAATTTGTTATTTAATATTAGTAATTCCATCAGCTGTAATTGCTAAAATATCTCCAGCTAAATCAATAAAATTTGAATAGTTGTTTTAAATTTGTAGTATAATAAATTCTATGGAATATTATAATAGTATTGTTGATACAATTGGCAATACTCCTCTTGTTAAGTTAAATACTGTAATAAAATCTGATGCTTTATTGCTTGCAAAGGTAGAGAGCTTTAATCCTGGTCATTCTACAAAGGATAGAATGGCATTAAAAATGATTGAAGATGCTGAGGCAAAAGGATTAATTAAAAAAGGAGGTACTATAATAGAAGGAACTTCTGGAAATACAGGAATGGGATTGGCTTTAGCTTGTATTAAAAAGGGCTATAAATTAATTTGTACCATGTCTGACAAGCAGTCAAAAGAGAAAATAGATATTTTAAAAGCTATGGGAGCAGAAGTATATGTTTGTCCAACAAATGTTGCTCCAGATCATCCAGATTCCTATTATTCAGTTGCAGCTCGATTAAGCAATGAAATAGAAAACTCTTATTATCCTAATCAATATTCTAATCTTTCAAATAGATTAGCTCACTATGAAACTACTGGCCCTGAAATATGGAGACAAACTGATGGAAAAATAACTCATTTTATTGTTGGTGTTGGAACTGGAGGAACAATTTCTGGTGTAGGTCGTTTCTTAAAAGAAAAGAATCCAAATATTAAGATTTGGGGAGTTGATACTTATGGTTCAGTATTTAAAAAATATCATGAAACAGGTGTTTTTGATAAAAATGAAATATATCCTTATATCACAGAAGGGATAGGTGAGGATATTTTGCCTGAAAATGTAGATTTTGATTTAATAGATCACTTTGAAAAAGTAACAGATAAAGATGGAGCAATTTTCACTAGAAAACTTGCTAAAGAAGAAGGCCTTTTTTGCGGTTATTCATGCGGAAGTGCTATAGCGGGACTTAATCAATTAAAAGATAATTTAAAATCAACTGATGTAGTTGTTGTTTTATTACATGATCATGGTTCTAGATATATTGCAAAGGTCTACAATGATGAATGGATGAAGAGCGTAGGTTTCCTATAAAAAGTTATTAACTTCTTTGAAAGTATATACTTTTTTCAAAAATTTAACTTTCTCTTTTTTTTAAATTTACAATAAGTGTAATATTATATATTTTTTAAGATGTATTTGGTATTTGATACAGAAACAACAGGACTTCCTTTAAATTTTAAAGCTCCATTGTCAGATTTTAATAATTGGCCACGCATGGTTCAAATTGCTTGGCAAATTCATGATATAAGAGGAGAGCTTATTGAGGTCAAAAATTATATAATTAAACCTGACGGATTTACAATTCCCTATAATTCTGAAAAGATTCACGGAATTTCAACGGAATTAGCAAATAAAAAAGGAGTTCCTTTAAATGAAGTTTTATCACTTTTTTCAAATGCCTTAAATAGTGCCACCTATGTTATAGGTCATAATATCAGTTTTGACAATAATATTGTTGGTTGTGAATTTTTAAGAAGTGGTTTAGAAAATTTACTGACTGAAAAAATTTCAATTGATACAAAGGAAGAGGGAAC
>CAZJXE010000109.1:0-3792 GCA_964549835.1 uncultured Weeksellaceae bacterium | reverse complement strand
AAGGAATTTGGTATATATACCGAATATGTAGGATAAACAGTTACATAGTTTGAAGATACATCAAAACAATTATTAGCACCATAGACGGTTAACTCAACATAGTATTGACCAAATTCAGGATATGAATAATTAAAAGAATTACTTTCACTTATATAAAAACCATCACCTAGGCTCCATGAATTACTAACGTAGTTAGATGAAAGGTTGGTAAATGTTATTAAACTATCTGTTTGGGCAATTTGAGGGGTGATAGACATATTAGATGTTGGTGCTTCTAAAATTGAAATTTCTTTGTCTAATGAATTACTACAACCAGTAATAGTATCAGTGTAGTAATAGGATAAAACATGTGTTCCTAAATTTAAACTAGAAGGATAAACCGTATCAGTAATTATATTATCTATGTAAAAATCTCCACCAATTGGCTCTACATCGGCAAAGAAAAATGGTTCAACATTCTCACAAATATCATCTAGTAATATATTTATATAGGGTAATTCATTTACCATTACATATGTTGAATCATAAGGATTTGCCAAGCAACCATTACCATCTTGTACTGATATTAAAATAAGATCACTTGAATTACTCATTTTAATCTTTACTGGATTATTTGAATTTAATAATAAACCTGATGAATCAATAGAAAAAGGATAATTATTAATTAAAATATCATATTGATTTGAAGTAGGAAACGAAATAGAGATGCTAACTTCTGTTGAATCAAATTCACATACTGGAGATGTAGCATTAATAGTGTATGATGAAACATTTAGTGATAATTTAACTACACTATCACATCCGTAAATGTTGGAAAGAGTATCAAAATAGATTCCTGATTCTTCATAGCTGTTTCCATTCCAAATATATGTTGAACATGAGTTGATGGTTACTTCACTATATGAATCATTATTTACAGTTAAATTTAAGTATACATTAGAATCACAACCTAAAGAATTAATTCCTTGCCAATAATATACACCTGATGTACTGTAAGAATTTCCGTTCCATAAATAACTATTACATGAAGATGTAGTAATATTTACTGTAGATGAATCATGTATTATTAAATTCAAAGTTGCTGAAGAATCACATCCGTTTGAATTTATTCCATTCCAAGTATAGGTTCCAGAATTATCATATGTATTACCATTCCAGAGATAGGTATAGCAACTAGACTGATTATCAGTAGAACTTAACTGAGGAGGATTAATTAATTCAATAGTATCATTATAGAGACACCCATTTGCATTTGTAATTATTATATAATAATCACCAGATGTTAATTGGAATATATCTTGATTTATGCTTGTAAAACCATTAGGGCTCGTCCAATTGTAATCTAGAGAATTATTGTTTCCACTTACATTAAGATCAATAGATCCATCATTTCCATTATAACATGTTATTTGATTGATATTGTATGATGCATTATAAGGGTTAGCATCTAATATTTCAATTGTATCGTAAAATACACAAGGATTTCCATTTATAGAATCAAAAATCTGAATTGCGTAAGTTCCAGGAGATAAACTATCAATATCTTCATCATTTGAATATAAATACCATTGTCCTGAAAGGATTGGTGGAGTTCTTGCAAACCAAGTAACTTCAGCAAAGCTACTGAAGCCAAGAGTAGATGTATTTATAGCTCCATTATCAAAACCACTACAAGTTATACTATCAACATCAAAAGAAACAGTAACAGGATTTGGACTAGTTACATAAAAACTATCTCTTAAATAACAACCGCTTATATCAGTAATTAATAAACTATATAATCCTGATCTAAGTCCATTTATGTCTTTATTTATATTAACGTATCCATTTGGGCCTACCCAATCGTACTGCGGTATACTGTCAGTACCAGAAACTGCAAGCTGTATAGAGCCATCACCATAGCCATAACAACTTTCATCAGTAACTGTTGCATTCACAGAAAAGGTAGTGCTAGATGATAAGGTAATTGTATAGGTGTATGAAAACACATTATTTATTGGGCATGCATCATCTTGAACAGTAATATTAAAAGATAATGGACTATTTTGCACATCACTAGGCTGAGGAACCCAAAAAAATGTACCTGAAGGGTTATTTGAAAAATTGTTGGTTATACTAAAAGTAGCATTTGGAGTAGCAGTTATTCCAGACCATGACATTACTTTATTATTTGAGGAACCAATCTGAGCATCAATTGTGAAGGTAATAGTATCTCCAAAGTCGGCACACATATTTAGAGAATCATCCATAGATGAAGAAGTGGTCACATCAGAAGGCATACCGTTAAATCCGCTTAAAACAGGAGGAACAGTTGTACATGGAAGAATAATTATTTGTATATCACGAATAACACTACCGATAAATACGCCGTTTCTGTACTCTGATATTTTCATCGCAACAATTCCTATTTCTGTTGCTGTAGCAGTCATACATAAATTACCTGAGCTTGCATCAAAAGTAGTAGATCCAGAAATTGGACTTGTAACTGAATAGCCAGGCAAATATTGAACATTGCCAATAGTTCCAGTAGCAAAATCATAAGCAAGTGGTGTAATAAGAGAATATACTAATGAGTCTCCATCAGGGTCAAATGCCCCATTGTTAAAACAAAATGGTTCATTAACACAAATATAAGGAGCTGGATATTCGGTAAAAATTGGAGAATTATTACAAAAATTTAAATTATTTAGTTCAGCTTGTACACACAATTGCTCATTACTTGGATCAACAACAGTAGTAATAGCTGCATTTCTATTAGCTAGACACACATTAAAAACCCAATCATCACAGTGATCTAATGTTATTAATTTTTCATACTTATATTCTTCAATTTCAACAAGTCCAGTGCTTCCTGAACAAGGTGTACCAGATTGTGTACATGTTGGTGTAATATATGTAGGCCCAGCTGTAAGTAGTAGATTTTCAGTATAAAATATATTGTTTGCACATGAATAATTTAAAGTAAGTTGCCCAGGTGCTGCAGTATAATTACAATCACGGTAAAAGGATACTGTTATTTTATAAAAATCAGAAGTTGCATTTCGAGATATACATTCAAAAGAAATATCCATACCAGCAGCATGAGAAGCAAATACATTTTTTACAGGAAATAAAAAAAGCAAAGAAAAGATTAAGAAATTTAAAAAATACTTCATCATGCAGATTTTGTATTCATGTCTACAAATATATAGCTTTTTAAAGAAAAACCTATACATAAGTATTTGGTATTACTATTAAAATTATAAATCAAATATACGAATACTAAAAATGAAGACAGTTTTAAGTTAATTTGCTAAACTATTTTATAAAATGGTTTTTATAAAAATTATAAATTTGATAGATGGAAAAGATAATATGTTTATGGTCATGTCCTAGGAACGTTTCTACAGCTTTAATGTATTCATTTAGAAGCAGAAAAGATACGGATGTATATGATGAAGTTTTGTATGGGCATTATTTATCAAAAAGTAAATTGCAACATCCAGGAAGAGATGAAACTCTTAAATCATTAGAATGCGATGGTGAGAAAGTAATCAGAGATATAATTTTAAAACCAACTAATCAAATCAATTTTCATAAACTGATGACACATTTTTTAATTGATTTAAAACTTGATTTTTTAAAGAAAGTAACCAATATTTTATTTATAAGAGAACCAAGAGAAATAATTCATTCTTATCATAAAGTTATACCATTTCCAACAATTGATGACATTGGTGTTGAGAAACAATTTAAATTATATAATCATCTAAAAAAAACAAATAATAATGTTATTATTTTAGATTCAAAAGA
>CAZJXE010000108.1:0-3816 GCA_964549835.1 uncultured Weeksellaceae bacterium | reverse complement strand
AGAAGAAGCACCAGCTGAAGAAGTTGCTGTCGAAGAAGCTCCTGTCGAAGAAGCACCTGCTGAAGAAGCTCCTGCTGAAGAGGCTCTTGCTGAAGAAGCAGAGAAAAAGAAAGAAGATTAAATTTTGAAAATTTAAAATATTTTAAAAGGATAGAGCTTTGTGTTTTGTCCTTTTTTTTTAAATTTATTTTTGATTAGATATGAAATATAAAGAAAGAAAAAAAGCTGTTTTATTATTAGAAGATGGTACAATTTTTCATGGATTTTCTGCCGGTAAGTTAGGCTATGCTACAGGGGAATTATGTTTTAACACTGGTATGACTGGTTATCAAGAAGTATTTACTGATCCATCTTATTATGGTCAGTTAATGATAACTACAAATGCACACATTGGAAATTATGGAGTAAAAGATACTGATGTTGAATCTAATGATATAAAAATAGCTGGTCTTATTTGTAAAAATCTTAATCCAAAATTTTCGAGAAAATCTGGTGATGGAAATGTGAATGATTATTTTATTAATAATGATAAAGTAATTATAACTGATGTAGATACTAGAGCAATAGTTAGACATATTAGAGATAAGGGAGCTATGAATGCCATAATTTCTAATGACGATATAGATATTAATAATTTGAAATTAATTCTTGAAAAAGTTCCTTCAATGCAAGGATTAGAGTTATCATCAAAAGTATCTACAAAAGAATCTTATTTTTTTGGTGATAAAAAATCAAACTTTAAGGTAGCAGTTTTAGATCTTGGAATTAAAACAAATATTCTAAGATGTTTATCAGAAAGAGATTGTTATTTAAAGGTTTTTCCTATCGATTCATCATATGAAGAATTAAATTCTTGGAACCCTGATGGATTTTTCTTGTCAAATGGACCTGGTGACCCATCAGTTATGACTAATGTGATTAATACAACAAAAGAATTAACTAATGACGGTAAGCCTGTTTTTGGAATATGTTTGGGACATCAGATTTTAGCTCTTTCAGAAGGAGTTAATACATATAAAATGCATAACGGACATAGAGGTATTAATCATCCTGTTAGGAACGTAATGACCGGAAAATCTGAAGTTACTTCACAGAATCATGGATTTAGTATTAATCATGAAGATGTAGAGAGTAATTCAAATATCGATATAACTCATATAAATTTAAATGATAATACAGTTGAAGGTATTAGCTTTAATCATAAAAATTGTTTTTCTGTTCAATATCATCCAGAATCATCACCAGGCCCTTATGATTCAAGATATTTGTTTGATGAATTTGTTGATAGAATGAAGAAGTATCAAAATAATGGGTAAGATTAAAAATATTATTGCTAGACAAATAATAGATTCAAGGGGAAATCCTACCGTAGAAGCTGAAGTATATTTAAATGATGGGTCTTATGGAAGAGCAGCAGTTCCTTCAGGAGCATCTACTGGAAAATATGAAGCTGTAGAGCTTAGAGATAATGATCCTTCTTTTTATAATGGAAAAAGTGTTTTTAAAGCTGTATCAAATATTAAAAGTATAATCAGTCCAGAATTAATAGGATTGAATGTTGATGATCAAAAAAACATTGATAATATATTATTGAAATTAGATGGAACTGAAAATAAGTCTAATTTAGGTGCTAACTCCATGTTAGCAGTATCACTTGCATGTGCTAAGGCAGCTGCAAATTATAAAAAAACAAATTTATTTTCCTCAATTTCTGAAAAAGACCAGTATGAATTGCCCATTCCAATGATGAATATTTTAAATGGTGGTTCTCATGCTGATAATAAGATTGATTTTCAAGAATTCATGGTAATGCCAGTTGGTGCAGATACTTTTTCTAATGCATTACAAATGGGTACTGAGATTTTCCATGCTCTAAAAAATGAATTAAAATCTAATGGTTATTCAACAAATGTTGGTGATGAAGGAGGTTTTGCTCCAAACTTATCTTCTAATCATGAAGCTATTGAAATTGTTTTAAAATCTGTTAGCTCAGCTGGCTTTACTGCTGGAAAGGATATTTTTATTGCTATCGATGCAGCTGCATCAGAGTTTTATGATAGCAAAGAGAATGTTTATCATTTTCATCAATCAACAGGTGAAAAACTTTCACCTTCTGAAATGGTAGATTTTTGGAATGATTGGATTAATAAATATCCAATTATTTCAATTGAAGATGGATTAGATGAAGATGATTGGGATGCTTGGAAATTAATGACAGAAAAAATGGGAGAAAATATTCAGTTAGTTGGAGATGACTTATTTGTAACCAACGTGAAAAAATTAAGTAAGGGAATTGATGAAAAAGTTGCAAATTCTATTTTAATTAAAGTAAATCAAATTGGTACTTTAACAGAAACTATTAATGCAGTAGAGTTAGCACAAAAAAATTCATATACCTCTATAATGAGCCACAGATCTGGTGAAACAGAAGACACTACAATTGCTGATTTATCTGTTGCTTTACAAACAGGACAAATTAAAACTGGTTCAGCTTCAAGGTCAGATAGAGTTGCCAAATACAATCAATTGCTAAGAATTGAAGAAAATTTAGGAAAAAAAGCAGTTTTTACAGGAAAAGGCTTTAAGTTTTTTAGGTAGAATCTTTTTAAGATAGTATATTTACAAGAATAATATTTTTTATGTCAAAAATTGCAAAATTAAATTTTGATGGTAATACCTATGATTTACCTGTTGTAGAGGGTTCTGAAGGAGAAAAGGGTATTGATATTAGTAATTTAAGATCTCAATCTGGACTAATAACTCTTGATACAGGATTTAAAAATACTGGTGCTACAAAGAGTGCAATTACTTTTTTAAATGGTGAAGAAGGAATTTTAAGATATAGGGGTTATTCAATTGAAGAATTATCATCAAAATCAACTTTCTTAGAAGTTTCTTATTTATTGATTTATGGAGAGCTTCCATCAATCAAACAATTAAAAGATTTTTCTAATGAAATTTCTATTCATACTTTAGTACATGAGGACGTGAAATCTATTTTAGATGGTTTTCCTTCAAGATCACATCCTATGGGTGTTTTATCTTGTTTAGTTTCTTCTCTTACTGCATTTTATCCAAAATCACTTGATCCAAATAGATCAGTTGAAGAGATTAATGGAACAATAATTCGTTTAATAGCTAAACTACCTACTCTAGCTGCTTGGAGTTATAAAAATAGAATGAGACAACCTGTTATGTACCCAAAAAATCATTTAGATTATACTAGCAATTTTTTGCATATGATGTTTGGGCTTCCTACATATGACTATGATGTTAATCCTATTGTAGCTAAAGCACTTGATAAATTACTAATTCTGCACGCAGATCATGAGCAAAATTGTTCAGCATCAACTGTAAGAATTGTTGGATCTTCTCATGCGAGTTTATATGCATCTGTTACAGCAGGAATTGATGCTCTTTGGGGACCTTTACATGGTGGAGCTAATCAAGCAGTTATTGAGATGTTAGAGGAAATTCAAAACAAAGGAGGTAATGTAAATGAATTTATTGAAAAAGCAAAAGACAAATCTGATCCTTTCAGACTTATGGGATTTGGTCATAGGGTTTATAAGAATTTTGATCCAAGAGCAAAAATTATTAAAAAAGCTGCAGATGATGTCTTAGGACAACTTGGAATTAATGATCCGATTTTAGATTTAGCTATGAAATTAGAAGAAGTAGCTTTAAGCGACAATTATTTTGTAGATAGGGGATTATATCCAAATGTTGATTTTTACTCAGGAATAATTTATAGAGCACTCGGTATTCCAACAGATATGTTTACTGTTATGTTTGCACTTGGTCGTTTACCTGGAT
>CAZJXE010000107.1:0-3821 GCA_964549835.1 uncultured Weeksellaceae bacterium | reverse complement strand
CGTCCATTCTACTTATTCTACCAATTGCATTTTCTGGAGAAATAGGCTGGCTTAACTCAAGGTACTTGCTGACTTTTGTTTTAGTTTCTTTAATTTCATCAGCTAATTTTGTTCGAATTTTGTTTTTTTCATCTACATCCATTTTTTTATAATTGATCTTTCAATTCAACTAAGAATTTTCTGATTTCTTTTAAATGCCTAATAACAGTGAGATGATCGGTTTTATCCTCTTTGTTTTCTTTAATTTTTCTTTTTGCCCCTTCTAATGTGTAGCCTTTTTCTTTTACTAAGAAAAAGATGGTTTTAAGATTGTCAAAATCTTTCTGGGTAAACAATCTATTTCCTTTTTTATTTTTCTTAGGTTTTATTATATCAAATTCTTTTTCCCAAAATCGTATTAAAGAAACATTTACATCAAGTTCTTTAGCCACTTCACCAATTTGATAGAATAACTTTTTAGTTTCTTTTTTTGAAATACTCATTTAGTCAAATGATTGATTATATTGAGATGAAATCTCAAGCATTTTTTCGTATTCTTCTGGCGTTAAGTCGTTATAATAAAAATTAACAGGATTAATTTTCTTTTTGTCTTTGCGAACTTCATAATGGAGATGTGGTGCAGTTGATATTCCCGTATTACCGACATATCCAATTACTTCACCTCTTTTAACTTTTTGTCCTTTTTTTACTATATATTTTGACATATGGGCATATAAAGTTTCATATCCAAAACCATGATTAATTTTCACATAATTGCCATATCCTCTTTTACTTCTTCTTACTTTTGAAACTACCCCGTCACCAGTTGCATAAATTTCAGTTCCTGTCTTTGCTGAGAAATCCATGCCATAATGCATTTTTCGTGTTTTATAAATTGGATGGATCCTATAACCGTATCCACTTGTCATTCTTTTTAAATCTTTGTTTGCAACAGGCTGAATAGCGGGAATTGAAGCTAGCATTTTTGATTTATTCTTGGCCAGATCAACAACTTCCTCAAATGATTTAGATTGAAGATATAATTGTTTTGTTAATTGGTCAATTTTCTTTGAAGTATTAATAATTAAATCGGAATTAGAATATCCACTAAGTTTTTTATATCGATTTACTCCACCAAATCCTTGTTTTCTAATTGAGGTTGGAATAGGATCTGCTTCAAAAATTGTTCGGTAAATATTATCATCTCTTTTCTGAATATCATCAAGAACAAGTTCTATTTGTTCTAGGTCGCTATTGATTATTTCATATTGTGATATTAAATTATTAATCTCGCTCTTTAATCTTTTTTCTTTTGGGCTGTCAAAGTATTGAAAGAAAATAAGTAGAATAAAAAAAGCAAGAATAGCGCTTGATGTGAAATAAACTATAAAATTTTTAAATTTATCTATACCAGTTGATTCAATTGGTTTATAGCTTAGTGTTTTCTTATCGTAATAATATTTTATCTTTGACATATTATATAAATTAGCGCAAATTTAGTAATATTACACTATATATTCTAAAACTAAATTAAGCCTTTAATTAATTTTTAATGAAATCTCATCAAATAAGACAACAGTTTTTAGAGTTTTTTGAGGAGAAAAATCATCATATTCTTTCATCTGCTCCAATTGTAGTTAAGGACGATCCAACATTAATGTTTACAAATGCTGGAATGAATCAGTTTAAAAATATTTTTTTGGGTTTTGACAAGCCTGATTATACTCAAATTGCAAATTCTCAAAAATGCATTAGAGTTTCTGGCAAGCATAATGATTTAGAAGAGGTTGGTCATGACACATACCATCACACAATGTTTGAGATGCTAGGTAATTGGTCTTTTGGGGAATATTCAAAAGAAAAGGCTATTGATTTAGCTTGGGAGTTTTTAGTTGTGAAATGTAAACTTGATAAAGAACGTATTTATGTAACTTTTTTTGAAGGAGATCAAAAAGAAAACTTAGAACAAGATACTGATTCAATTAAATTTTGGAAAAAATACTTGCCAGAAAGCCGTATATTAAAAGGTGATAAAAATGATAATTTTTGGGAAATGGGAGAAACAGGACCCTGCGGCCCATGTTCTGAAATACATTATGATAATAGATCATCAGATGAACTAAATAAAATAAGTGGTAAAGAATTAGTAAATCAAGATCATCCTGATGTAATAGAGATATGGAATCTTGTTTTTATACAATACAATAGAAAAAAAGAAGGGAAATTAGAAAAGCTTAAAAATATTCAAGTAGATACTGGAATGGGTTTTGAACGTTTATGTATGGTTATGCAAAATGTTAAGTCTAATTATGACACTGATCTTTTTCAACCTTTAATATCTAATTTAGCCTCACTTTCACAAATAAAATATGGAGATAGTGAACAGACTGATATAGCAATGCGAGTTATCTCAGATCATTTAAGAGCTGTTGCCTTTTCAATTGCTGATGGCCAGTTACCCTCAAACGTCAAGGCAGGATATGTTATAAGAAGGATTCTAAGACGTGCTATTAGGTATGGATATACATTTTTAAAGTTTAAGCAACCATTTATATATAATCTTGTAGATACATTAAATGATATTTTAGGAAGTCATTATAAAGAATTAAAAGCGCAAAGAGATTTAATAATAGATGTAATAAAACAAGAAGAGATTTCCTTTTTAAGGACATTAGAATCTGGGTTAAAAAGAATTGAAAATATGATTTCTCAAAATGTGTCTTTTTCTGGAGCTAATGTTTTTGAACTTTATGATACTTACGGCTTTCCAAAGGACTTGACCTCATTAATATTAAGAGAAAAGGGTATAAATTATGATGAGAGTGAATTTGAGGTGGAAATGGAAAAACAGAAAAATAGATCTAAAAATTCTGCTAATATAGATTTTGGGGAATGGACTGTTGTTATCACTGACCCAAAAGAGGTTTTTATTGGATATGAAAAAGAAAGTATTAAAACAAAAATATCTAGATATAGATCTTTTGAATCTGGAAATAAATTGATTTATCATATTGTTCTTCAAGAAACACCTTTTTATCCAGAAGGGGGTGGTCAAATAGGAGATACTGGTTTTTTAGACTTTAATGGAAATCGTATTGAAGTTTTAGACACAAAAAAAGAAAATAATTTAATTTATCATGTTACAAATAGTATAGCTAGTAATTTGTCTGATTCGTGTGATGCAGTAATTAATACTGATAGAAGAAAAGATATTTCTAGAAATCATACAGCGACGCATTTATTACATTTTCAATTAAGAAAAATTTTAGGAGACCATGTTTTACAAAAAGGTTCATTAGTAAATGATAATTACTTGAGATTTGATTTTTCTCATCATAGTTCAATAGATAAAAATTCTTTACAAAAAATTGAAGAAAATATTAATGCCATGATTTTAAATAATATTTCTTTAAATGAACAAAAAGACATCTTAATTTCAGAAGCTAGGCAAATGGGTGCCTTAATGCTTTTTGGCGAGAAATACAGTGATAAGGTTAGAGTAATACAGTTTGATGAATCTAAAGAGCTCTGTGGCGGTACTCATGTTAGCTCTACATCAGAAATAGCTTTGTTTAAGTTAATTTCTGAGTCTTCTGTTGCTTCAGGTGTAAGAAGAATTGAAGCTATGACAGGTATTTCCGCATATAAGCTGTTAAATGATAAATATGAAGTGGTTTCTAATGCAGAATCTCTGCTAAAAAGTAAAGATATTATTGATGGGATTCACAAATTAATATCAGAAAATAAATCTTTGGAATTAAAAAAGAATAAGTTAGAGAAAGAATCACTTAATAATTTGGTTAATGCATTGCTTTTAAAAAGTGAAAAAATAAATAATATTA
>CAZJXE010000106.1:0-3832 GCA_964549835.1 uncultured Weeksellaceae bacterium | reverse complement strand
TGGATCTGGAAAAACTACAATAGTTAATTTAATTTGTCGATTGTATGATTCAAATCAAGGAGAAATTAATATCGATAATAAAGATATCAAGCTTCAAAACCTAGATTCATTAAGATCTTCAATAGGATATGTACCGCAAGATGGCTACTTGTTTTCAGGTACAATTAGAGATAATATCGGTTTTTCTAATGACAAAATAATTGATGAAGAAATTGAACGAGCAGCAAAAAAAGCTGAAATTTTTGATGAAATTAATTCATTTCCAAAAAAATTTGATACGCTAATTGGTGAAAGAGGAATACAATTATCAGGGGGACAAAGACAAAGATTAGCGATTGCTAGAGTATTTTATAAAAAACCTCAAATTTATATTTTTGATGACTGCTTATCTGCAGTTGATGCTAACAAAGAAAAAAATATACTAAAAAATCTTAAAAAAGAAACTACAAACAAAACAACTATCATAATTAGTCATAGGATTTCAACAATAGAAGGATCTGATAATATTATCGTTCTTGATAATGGAAATATTATTGAATATGGAACTCATAGAGAATTAATCAATAATAAAGGTTTCTATAGCCAAATACATGTAAATCAATCAACTAATGAATAATTTTATTATATTTGTTAGAAATAATTTTTTGTCAAATGGCTGGAAAAAAAGAAATAGAAGAAATTTTCTCAAAATCTGTTAGATCTGGAAGAAGAACTTATTTTTTTGATGTTAGATCTACAAGAGCAGAAGACTATTTTTTAACCATAACAGAAAGTAAAAGAGACTTTAACGAAGATGGCTCTCCATTTTATAAAAAACATAAAATATACTTATACAAAGAAGATTTTAATAGCTTCAAAGAAGCTTTATCTTCAGTAACTGAATTTATCATTAATGAAAAGGGTACAGACATCATTTCAAATTCTGAAAGAAAAGAGCCTGAATCTAAAGAAAATTCATCAGAAGAATCTGACACTGGAATTACTGAAGTTGATCTTGAAAATATAAGCTAGTTCAAAAGTAATTCACAAAATTTATTTTTTTAACAAATTATTTTTTTTGTTAATAATTAAAGGTTTAGAACAACAAATAATTTTGTTATTGCTTCGTATTTTTAGAGCATAATTTCAAAAATCATATGACTAAAATAATTGCTGTTGCAAATCAAAAAGGTGGTGTTGGAAAAACAACAACTGCAATAAATCTTTCTGCTTGTTTAGGAGTTCTTGAAAAAAAAGTATTGCTAATTGACTGTGACCCTCAGGCAAATACTACTTCAGGAGTTGGTTTTGATCATAATGAAATTGAAAAAAGTTCATATAATTGCTTAATTGGAAAAAACAAAGCAAGTGAAACTGTATTAAAAACTAATAGTCCAAATTTAGACCTAATACCTGCAAATATTGATTTAGTTGCTGCTGAAATTGAACTAGTTGATTTTGAAGAAAGAGAATTCTGTCTTAAAAATTCTATTAAAGAAATAAAAGAAAATTATGATTATATAATTATTGACTGTGCACCTTCTTTAGGAATTCTAACATTAAATGCTTTAGCTGCATCAAATTCCGTTATAGTACCTATTCAATGTGAATACTTTGCTTTAGAAGGCCTTGGCAAACTTTTAAATACAATTAAAATTATTCAACAAAGATTGAACAATAATTTAATTATTGAGGGGTTACTTTTAACAATGTACGATACTAGACTAAGATTATCAAACCAAGTTGTTGAAGAAGTAAAAACACATTTTCAAGACATGGTTTTCAAAACTATTATACATAGAAATGTGAGATTGGGAGAATCTCCTTCATTTGGTGAAACAATAATAATTCATGATGCTTCAAGTAAAGGAGCAATAAACTATTTAAATCTTGCTAACGAAATAATAAATAAAAATGAGCCTGAACTTAAAGAAGAGATTCTAAATGATGAATAGTAAAAGAAATGCATTAGGAAGAGGCTTATCAGCAATTCTTAGAAATCCAAAAACTGATATTACTGATAATAGAACTGATGAAAAAAATCTTGTTGCATCTACCAGTGAAATAGCTATTGAAGATATTCAGATCAACCCTTTTCAGCCTAGAGTTAATTTTGAAAAAGAAAAAATATACGAGTTAGCAGAATCAATTAAAGAACTTGGAATTATTCAACCAATCACCGTTAGAAAATTAGGCTACAATAAGTTTCAATTAATCTCAGGTGAAAGAAGATTAAAAGCATCAAAAGAATTAGGTCTAAAATCAATACCATCCTTCATTAGAATTGCTAATGATGAGCAAATGCTAGAAATGGCTTTAGTTGAAAATATTCAAAGAGAAAATCTAAACCCAATTGAAATTGCAATTTCATTTCAAAGATTAATTAAAGAATGTAATTTAACTCAAGAAGAATGTGGAAATAAATTAGGTAAAAAAAGATCAACAATTACTAATTTTTTACGACTTCTTAAACTTCCTTTAGAAATTCAAGATGGTCTTAAAAAAGATAAAATAAGCATAGGTCATGCCAGGGCTTTAATAAATATTAAAAGTGAGAAAAATCAATTAAATATTTTTAATGATATTATTGATAATGGATTTTCTGTAAGAGAAGTTGAGCAAATAGCAAAAGATTTTTCTGATAGAAACTACAATTATTCTGCAAAAAGAAAAAAAATTGACTCTGATGATATTATTCCTTTTGGCCATCAAAAAAAATTATTTGATTTGTCCAAAAGTTTAAATGTTGAAATTAAATTGAAAAGGAATAAAAAAGGTAATGGAAAAATTATTATTCCTTTTTCAGATGACGACAAACTCTCTGAAATTTTCAATAAGATAAAAGTATAATTTTGAAAAAATTTATTTCGGTCTTTATTCTCACATTATTTCTTTTGCTGTGTACCCAAAAGAATTTTGCACAAGAAAAATACAAATCACCAAAAAAAGCTGCTATGCTATCTATTTTTCCTGGAGCCGGTCAAATATATACCAAAAAGTACTGGAAAGTACCTATAATATATTCTGCTCTTGTCACTTCAGGATACTTTATAATTGATAATAATAAAAAGTACAAAAAATATAGAGATACATATCTTGACAGAAATAATGGAATTATAGACAATTTAAATTATTCTAATAGTGAATTAATTACTTTAAAGGACTATTATAAAAGAAACAGGGAAATATCAATTATGCTTTTTAGTTTATCATATATACTAAATATCATTGATGCATCAGTAAATGCTCATCTTTTTCAATATGAAATAGATGAAAATATTTCATTTAAAATCGACCCTGCTTTATATTACGGAACTATTAATACAAGCATATCTTTACAAATAAAAATTTAAAAATATGAACATAGCTATTTTTGGATATGGAAAGATGGGTAAAAAAATTGAAGAACATGCTCAAAAAAAAGGTCATAAGATCTTAGTAAAATCAAACTCAAAAAATCCCGCAAAAAAAAGTAATCTATTAAATGTTGATGTTATAATTGATTTTAGCACCCCAGCTTCTGCATTTGAAAATATATCTTACGGCATAAACAATAAAATTCCAGTTATTTCAGGAACAACTAATTGGTTGAGTAAAATTGATCAAATTCACAAATTATGTAACGAAAATAATGGGGCTTTTCTATATTCATCGAATTTTAGTCTAGGTGTAAATATTTTTTTTGATATTAACCGAAGACTTGCTGAATTAATGAAAAAAAAGAACTATAAAGTCTCTATTTCTGAAACACATCATACCGAAAAAATTGACTCCCCTAGTGGAACTGCTATTACTATATATAATGACATTAAAAAAAATAAAAATGAAGAAGAAATCCCAATTAATTCTAATA